>CAYNFA010000373.1:0-4764 GCA_964396345.1 uncultured Thalassobaculum sp. | reverse complement strand
CGGGGCGATCGCGACCGCCAGCGGCCATGCCGGGCTGTTCCTGGCGATCTCGACGCTGATGGGGCAGGGCGGCCACATCGTCGCTTCCTCGGCGCTGTACGGCGGCAGCCACAACCTGTTCAGCCACACGCTGCCGCGCTTCGGCATCGAGACCACCAAGGTCCACCCGCGCGACCACGACGGCTTCCGACGCGCCATCCGGCCGGAAACCCGGCTGGTGTTCGGCGAGACCATCGGCAACCCCGGCCTCGAGGTGATGGACATCGCGGCGCTGGCGGCGATCGCCCACGAGGCCGGCGTTCCGCTGATGGTCGACAGCACCTTCGCGACCCCGCATCTCTGCCGGCCGATCGATCACGGCGCCGACCTGGTACTGCACTCCGCCACCAAGTGGCTCGGCGGGCACGGCGTGGCGATCGGCGGGGTGCTGGTCGACGGCGGCACCTTCGACTGGGAGGCGTCCGGCAAGTTCCCGACCCTGACCGAGCCCTATGCCGGTTATCACGGCCTGGACTTCGCCGAGGAATTCGGCCCCCAGGCCTTCCTGATGCGGGCTCGGGCGGAGGGCCTGCGCGACTTCGGCGCCTGCATGAGCCCGGCCAACGCCTTCCACATCCTGCAGGGCATCGAGACCCTGCCGCTGCGCATGGACCGCCATGTCGCCAACGCCCGGGCCATCGTCGCCTTCCTGGCGGCGGCCGACGAGGTCTCGTGGGTCGCCTATCCGGAGCTGGACGGCCACCCCGACAAGGCGCTGGCGGCGCGGCTGCTGCCGAAGGGCGCGGGCTCGATGGTGGCCTTCGGCATCAAGGGTGGGCGCGAGGCCGGCCGTGCCTTCATCGAGCGGCTTCAGCTGTGGTCGCACCTCGCCAACGTCGGCGATGCCAAGTCCCTGGTGATCCACCCGGCCAGCACCACCCACCAGCAGATGGACGCCGCCACCATGGCGGCGGCCGGCCTGTCGGAGGATCTGGTGCGGCTGTCGGTCGGGCTGGAGGATCCGAAGGACCTGATCGACGACCTGAAGCAGGCGCTGCGGGCGGCCGCCCGCTCCGCCAAGGCGGCCTGAGGCCATGCGGTTCACGGTCGACGGCAAGGGCGCCTTCGCCGCCACCGGCGGGCGCCCGTTCGACCCGGCGCTGCCGGCCCTGGTGTGCCTGCACGGCGCCGGCATGGACCACACGGTGTGGACCCTGCAGACCCGGTACTTCGCCCATCACGGATGGTCGGTGCTGGCGCTCGACCTGCCCGGTCACGGCGGCAGCGAGGGACCGGCCCTGACCAAGGTCGAAGCGATCGGGGCGTGGACGCTGTCGGCCCTGGCGGCGGCCGGCGGCCGCCGCGCCGCGTTCGCCGGGCACTCGATGGGCGCGCTGGCGGCGCTGGAGGCGGCGGCTGCGGCCGGCGACGACGCGATCGCGCTGCTGATGCTCGGGGTGGTGCCGACCATGGCGGTGCATCCTGACCTGCAGGCAGCGGCCGACGCCGGTGACCACCGCGCCGTCGAGACCATGATCGGCTGGGGTTTCGGCCGCGCCATGCAGATCGGCGGCAATCGAGCGCCGGGAAGCTGGGTCTCGGGGGCCGGCCTGCGGGTGCTGGAGCGCGGCCTCGCCGGGGCGCTCGGCAACGATCTGCGCGCCTCGAGCGGCTATGCGGGGGCGTTGGCGACGGCGACGCGGGTGCGCTGCCCGGCGCTGATCCTGGCGGGCGACGACGACCGCATGACGCCGGCGCGGCAGGTCCGGCCGCTGGCCGAGGCGTTGGCGGACGCCAACGTGGTCACCCTGGCGCGGACCGGTCACATGATGCCGATCGAACGCCCGGACGAGACCCTGGACGCCATGCGCGATTTCCTGGCGGGGGCCGGGCGATGACGGTCCGCGATCCGGACCCGACCCGAGCCGACTACCGGCGCTTCCAGACCATCAGCACCCGATGGATGGATAACGACGTCTACGGCCACGTCAACAACGTCCAGTACTACTCGTACTTCGACACCGCGGTGAATCAATACCTCATCGAGGAGGGCGGGCTCGACTTCCTGAACGGCGCTGCCGTCGGGCTGGTGGTGGAGACCGGCTGTTCCTACCGGCGTCCCATCGCGTTCCCGGATGTGGTCGAGGCCGGCATCCGGGTCGCCCGCATCGGGACGTCCTCGGTGACCTACGAGGTCGGGATCTTCAAGCGCGGCGAGGAGGCTGTGTGCGCGTTCGGTCGCTTCGTGCACGTCTATGTCGATCGCGCCGGCAACCGCCCGGTGCCGATCCCGGAACGCGCGCGAGCCGCGATGGAGGCGATCCGCGTTGCCTGATGCCGTCCGGGCCGGCGGCCAACGCAAAATGGGCCGGCCCCCATGAGGGCCGGCCCCGCCGTTCGGTCCGCCGTCAGGTCGGCGTCACGCCGCCTTGCGGCCCTCGATCGCCTTCGCCGCCGGGGCGCCGCCGATCTCGATCTTGCGCGGCTTCATCGCCTCGGGCACCTCGCGGACGAGGGCCACGTGCAACAGGCCGTGCTCGAGTGACGCGCCGTTCACACGGATGTGGTCGGCCAGATCGAACCGCCGCTCGAAGCTGCGTGTGGCGATCCCGCGATGCAGATAGTTGCGGGAATCCTCCTCGGTCTTCTCGATCTTGCCGGAGATCACGAGCTGGCCGTTTTCAGCGGTGATGTCGAGATCACCCTCGCCGAAGCCGGCTACCGCCATGGTGATGCGGTATTCGTCTTCGTTGAGCTTCTCGATGTTGTAGGGCGGGAAAGTCGGCACGTTGGCCGCGTCGGTCGCGCGCATGGCGTGATCCAGCAGCCGGGCCATCCGGTCGAAGCCGACGGTTGAACGAAACACAGGGGTCAGATCAAGAGTACGCATGCCACATCCTCCTCAGAAGCGATGGGTGATTCATCCGGCGGCCCGCCTGTTGCGGCCGGGCCGTTAGTCGAAACTGGAGGCCCGGTATCCGGCGCCTCCGACAGCGTCTCAGGTGGGAAACTCGGATCGGTTCGTCAAGAGGGGGAACGTCCGTAGGCGCCGGGGGTTGGCAGACACAGGCCACAACCCCATACTCGTTTTGATGTCGGAACAAGTTAACCATTCTCGGCTCACACCGCGCGTCGCGGCGTTCGACGGCACCTACCGCGAGGTGATGAGCCTGCTCGAGCAGGCACGGGCGCTCGCCTTGACGCCGTGGGTTGTGGTCGGCGTGGACCGCGGGGCGGGCTCCGAAGCGCCGGCCCTGCTGCGGCTGGAAGCCAGTTGCGAGGCGTTGCGCGTGACCTCGCGGCTCACGCATTGCCTGGCCTGGGTGCTGGTCCACAAGGCCATTCACGCCGGCGAACTCGCCGCCGACGCGGCCTACGAGCCGGCGAACCGGCTGAGCGGCGGAACAGTCTGCCTCGCAATCGGTGGTGAGGCCAACCCGCGTCTGCCGAAAGCGCTGCGCGCGCTGCTGACAGCCAGCCGGGTGCTCTACATTCGGCTCGCTCGGCTCGACGAGAGGATGGCTGCCGCGGCGCCCGCCGATTAACGCCGGGCGGTTGCCGGGGGCGCTGCGCACGCCGGATCGGACGGCCCGAACGAAAACACGGCCCGAACGAAAACACGGCCCGAACGAAAACACAGCCCGACCGAAAACACAGCCCGAACGAAAACACAGCCCGAACGAAAACGGCGGCCCGAAGGCCGCCGCCGCTAGTCCAGGCTGAAGCCGCCGATCAGAGCTTCAGGCCGCCGAAGCGCTTGTTGAAGCGCGCCACCTGGCCGCCGCTGTCGACGATGCGGTGATGGCCGGTCCAGGCCGGATGCGACTTGGGATCAATTTCCAGGCGGATTACCGCACCCGCCACGCCGTAGGTCGACCGAGTCATGTACTCGGTCCCATCGGTCATGATGATCTTGATCTCGTGATAGTCGGGATGGATGTCGGCCTTCATCGGGTCTCTCCAGCGCCAGCGCACGCACGCGCTCGACGGATCCAGGGTCGTTCAGAAGGCGGGTAGATACCCGAAGCCGGTGCGGCGTGCAACCCCGAAGCCGCGTACGGTTACGCCTCAGCGCTGGGTCAGCTTCATCTCGATGCGGCGGTTGCGCTCCAGATCGCCGGGGGCGATGGGCTGGTGCTCGCCGTAGCCGGTGGCCGAGAGGCGCTCGGCCGGCAGGCCCTGTTCGACCAGGTACTTGACCACCGAGATCGCTCGCCCGGCCGAGAGTTCCCAGTTGCTGCGGAACTGCTCGTTGTTGATCGGCACGGTGTCGGTGTGGCCCTCGACCTGCAGGATCCAGTTGATGTTGGTTGGAATCCGCGGGGTGATCTCGCGCAGGGTGGCGGCGAACTGGGCGAGCTTCTCCTTGCCGGCGTCGGCGATCTGCGCCGATCCCGACCCGAACAGCACCTCGGACTGGAACACGAAGCGGTCGCCGACGATGCGCACGTCGTCGCGATCGGACAGCACCTCGCTCAGGCGGCCGAAGAACTCGCTGCGGAACCGCGCGAGTTCCTGCACCTTGGTCGCCAGCGCGGCGTTCAGCCGCCGCCCGAGGTCGACGATCTGCGCCCGCTGCTCCCGGTTCGCCGACTCCGAGGTTTCCAGCACGGCCTCGATCCGGGCCAGCTGCTCGCGCAGGGCGGCGATCTGGGCGTTGAGCAACTCGACCTGCCGGCGGGCCTCGACGGAGGTCTTCTGCTCCTCGGTCAGGGCCTCCTGGGTGCGCTGCTGCTCGCTGAACAACTCCTCGAGGCGGATGTCGCGCTCCTCGAGCTCGGTCTG
>CAYNFA010000372.1:0-4784 GCA_964396345.1 uncultured Thalassobaculum sp. | reverse complement strand
TGGCGCCGAACAGGCGGTAGATCAGCCCGCCCGCGGATCGGCCGCGCGCCGGATGCGGGGCGCATCGGAGGTACCGGATACGGCCTCGGGCATGCCCTGGTCCGGCCCGGCCCGACGAGCCCTGCCGATCGCCCGAGATGCCCTTGGTTTTCGAGATTGGGCGGCTGCCTGGGACGGTGTGACGACGAAGGGGGGCGCCCGGCGGCCTCAGAATGCCGGCATCGTCGCGATCGCCGGCCGCAGGGCATCGTCGTCCTGGTCCAGTTCGATGTCCCAGTACAGGTAGTCGCGCCAGCTCTCGTGCAGGTAGTTCGGCGGGAAGCCGCGGCCGGCGTCCTGCAGGTCGTAGGCGGTCGGCTGGCGCGGTGTCGCCTGCGGGATCATGCCGATGTCGCGCGGCAGGCGGTTGCCCTTTCGCAGATTGCAGGCGCCGCAGGCGGTGACGACATTCTCCCAGCTGGTCCGGCCGCCCCGCGAGCGCGGCACCACATGGTCGAAGGTCAAATCCTGGGTCGGAAACCGGTCGCCGCAGTACTGGCAGGCGAAGCGGTCGCGCAGGAACACGTTGAACCGCGTGAACGCCGGCCGCCGCGATTGGTGGACGTAATCCTTGAGCGCGATCACGCTCGGCAGCCGCATCTCGAAGCTCGGGCTGCGCACCACGGTGTCGTATTGCGAGACGATGTTGACGCGGTCCAGAAACACCGCCTTGACGGCGTCCTGCCAGCACCAGAGCGACAGCGGAAAGTACGAGAGCGGCCGGAAGTCGGCGTTGAGGACAAGCGCGGGAGCGTTGTCCGGGCCGGTCACCCCAGCGCCCTCCGTATGGTGTCAACAGGGAGCGGGCGGAGGGCACTCGTCGAGGGTTGCGGCCTCTGCCGCCACCGTATCTTGAGTGTCTGCCTCGTCGTCATCCCGTCGATCGCTTCCGTATATGGAATTTCCGGGGCGTCGCGCGTCCTGTATAACTAAATGTTGTTACAGTTTCATGCCCGCCGCAAGGCCGTCGGAGGCCTCGCCGACCTCATACAGATAGCACGCGTTTCAGGAATCCAACGCCAAGGCGCAGGCCGTCCTCGTCGATGCCGTGGGCGAGACCCGGCCGGGCGTGCGATTCCACCGGGATCCCGGCGGCTCCCAGCGCCTGTTCGGCGGCGGTCATCGCGCCGAACGGCACGATCGGGTCGGCGGTGCCGTGCACCAGCATCACCGGCGGCCTGGCCGTGGCCTCGATGGCCAGTGTCTCGGCGCCGATCAGCGCACCGGAATAGCCGAGGACGCCGGCGACGGCCGACGGCCGGCGCGGCGCGGTGTAGAGCGCGGTCATGGTGCCCTGGCTGAACCCGACCAGCGCCAACCGCTCGGGCCCGAGGCCGAGGCGCTCCAGTTCGCGGTCGAGGAAGGCGTTCAGCACCGGGGCCGCCGCCTGGACGCCGGCGAGCATGGCGGCCGGGCGGCGATCCTGGAGGCTGAACCACTGGTAGCCGTAGGGCGCCATGTCGCAGGCCTCCGGCGCGTTCGGCGACACGAAGGCAACCCCCGGCAGCAGCGACGCCCACATCGGCGCCAGGCCGATCAGGTCGTTGCCGTCGGCGCCGACACCGTGCAGCATCACCACCAGTGCCTTCGCGGGGCCGCCATCCGCGGGTCCGAGGCGGGGGCCGTCCAGCTCGATCATGCGGGCTCCTTCATCAGACGGCGGACCGTAGCGGGCCCGCCCGGATCTGTCACCATGCCGGCATGACCCTCGTCACCCGTTTCGCCCCGAGCCCGACCGGCCTGCTGCACCTCGGCCACGCCTATTCGGCGCTGCTGTCGAACGAGGCGGCCCGGGCGGCCGGCGGTCGCTTCCTGCTGCGCGTCGAGGACATCGACCGGGCCCGCTGCCGCGAGGAGTTCGTGGCGGCGATCGCCGACGACCTCGGCTGGCTCGGCCTGGACTGGGAGCGGCCGGTGCGCCGGCAGTCCGCGCACATGGCCGACTACCAGGCGGCGCTCGACCGGCTCGACGCCATGGGCCTGCTGTACCCCTGCTTCCTCAGCCGTCGCGAGCTCGACGCCGCGCTGTCGGCGCCGCACCACCATCCGATGATGGGGCCGGAGGGCCCGGTGGTGGTAGACGCCGACCGGCTGCTGCCAGAGGTCGAGCGGGCGGCGCGGCTGGCCGCCGGCGAGCCCTACGCCCTGCGCCTGCGGATGCGGGACGCCGTCGCACGCGCCGGCGCGCTGACCTGGCATGATGACGGCTACGGGCGACAAACGGCCGATCCCGCGGCGTTCGGCGATGTCGTGCTGGCCCGCAGGGA
Source organism: uncultured Thalassobaculum sp. (assembly GCA_964396345.1). Classification (GTDB taxonomy): domain Bacteria; phylum Pseudomonadota; class Alphaproteobacteria; order Thalassobaculales; family Thalassobaculaceae; genus Thalassobaculum_A. Next base: position 2,478 of record CAYNFA010000372.1, on the reverse strand, counting down.
CACCCCCGCCAGCTACCATCTCGCGGTGACCATCGACGACGCGCTGCAGGGCGTCACGCTGGTGGCGCGCGGCGAGGATCTGTTCCAGGCGACCCATGTGCACCGGCTGCTGCAGGCGCTGCTCGACCTGCCGACGCCGCGCTACCGCCATCACCGCCTGCTGACCGATCCCGAGGGCCGGCGATACGCCAAGCGCGACCGCAGCCTGACGTTGCGCGCCCTGCGCGAGGCCGGCCGCACCCCGTCGGAGATCCGGGCGATGATCGGGCTGTGAGGGGTCTCAGCCCTTGGCCTGCACGAAGCGGTAGCGGTCGTTGCGCATCTCGATGGCGGTCAGCACGCCGGTGAATACCGCGCCGGTGTCGAGGTTGATGCGGTGCCGCGCCACGGTCGGACGCTCGAAGGGTTCTTCGGGAGAGTGGCCGTGGATCACCACCACCTCGAAGGGCCAAGGGTCGGCCGGGTGCAGGAACGGTTCGCGGATCCAGGTCAGCACCTCGAGCGGCTGGTCGTCGATCGCGCGGCGTGGGTCGAGCCCGGCGTGAACGAACACATAGTCGCCGATCCGGCGCGAGCCGCGCATGCCACGCACGGAGTCCTGCACGAATTCCGGCACCGCGGCGCGCAGCGCCCCGGCGATCGCCTGCGCCGGAGTGAACGGCGGTAGCTTCAGCGATCGCCAAGTCCGCCCGCCGCCGTTCGCCGCCCACTGCTCGACCATCTCCGGGGTCAGCCGGTCTTCGAACGCGGCCTTCAGCCAGGCATCGTGGTTGCCGACCAGCAGCACGTCGTCGACCGGCATCCGGTCGCCGAGATAGGCGTCCAGGCCGCCCGCCGCCAGGCCGAGCGCCTCCCAGGATTGCTCGCCGCGGTCGATCAGGTCGCCAAGGAAAATACAGGTTGCGTGCGCCACGCCGGGCACGCGGGCGTCTTCCGCGAGGGCGGCGAGCAGCGGGTCCAGCAGGTCGGCACGGCCGTGGACGTCGCCGATCGCGCAGACCAGATGGTCAGTGTGGAGGGGCTTGGGAGCCGGCGTCCAGTCGCCTCGCTCGATCGTCACCATGCCATCACGAAACCGCAGACCGGCGGCCAAAGCAAGGGGCGGTCAATGGGATTAGGGGAATAGTGGGATCACGGGAATAATGGGATCACGGGAATTGGGTCGCGGGGCGTCGGGCAGCGCGGTGGGCCGACCCTGCTCCGGGGGCGTGGAGCGGGTCGGCCCGGTCGCGCGAGAGAGGCAAGAGCCTCTCACAGCGTCCCGAACCGCCGAGAGGAGTCTAGGAACACGCGCGGTGCGGGGCAGAATGCACCGCCACGTCGGTCCGGGCTTGACCTTCAGATGGGGTTGTTGACGGGCGGCACCAAGGGCCGACCCGCCGCTGCCCGGACACAGTGTCGTGAGCGGAGGCGGCGACGCGCGCACGGCAGCCCCAGGGATCGTGCCCCGGCGCTGCCGCGGCCGGTCACGACATGGTCACAGACGGTTGCAGGCGCTGACCACCGCCTTGACTGGCGCCAGGGTGATGTCGGTGGCGATGCCGACGCCGAACACGCTTCGCCCGTTCTCGTCCGGCGCCTTCAGCTCGATGTAGGCGGCCGCTTCGGCGTCGGAGCCGACCGAGCGGGTGTGCTCGGCGTAGTCCTTGAGCCGGAACTTGAGGCCGAACGTCTCGCGCATCGCGCGCGAGAAGGCGTTCACCGGCCCGTTGCCTTCCGCCGTCAGGTGGTGCTCGACGCCGCCGCGCGTCACCACCGCGTCGATGCGGACCGTCTGGTTGGACCCTGGAACTCGCGTGGCCTCGAACGAGAGCAGGTCGTACTCGCCATTCGGCTGGGTCACGTACTCGGTCTCGAACGCCTTCCAGATCTCCTGGCTGGTGATCTCGCGCGAGGTGGCGTCGGTCAGCCGCTGGATGACCTGGCTGAACTGCGCCTGCCATTCCTTCGGCAGCCGGATGTGGTGGTCGGTTTCCAGGATGTAGGCGATGCCGCCTTTGCCGGACTGCGAGTTGACCCGGATCACGGCCTCGTAGCTTCGGCCGATGTCGTGTGGGTCGATCGGCAGGTACGGCACCTCCCAGAGACCGGAGTTCGAGGACTGCAGGGCCTTGATGCCCTTGTTGATGGCGTCCTGGTGCGAGCCGGAGAACGCGGTGTGCACCAGTTCACCGGCGTAGGGGTGGCGCGGGTGGATCGGCAACTGGGTGCAGTACTCGGCGGTCTCCATCAGGCCGTTGATGTTCGAGAAGTCCAGCTTCGGGTCGACGCCCTGGGTCAGCAGGTTCAGCCCGAGCGTGACGATGTCGACGTTGCCGGTGCGCTCGCCGTTGCCGAACAGGGTGCCCTCGACCCGGTCGGCGCCGGCCATCACCGCCAACTCCGCCGCCGCCACGCCGGTGCCGCGGTCGTTGTGCGGGTGCACCGACAGCACCATCCGGTCGCGCCGCGTGAAGCGCCGGTGCATCCACTCGATCT
>CAYNFA010000371.1:0-4814 GCA_964396345.1 uncultured Thalassobaculum sp. | reverse complement strand
ATCGCGGCCTCCGTGTGCATCGCCGTGTTCGCCTGATTAAACGTTGATATCAACTCGCTCTGTTTGCGTCAAACCCGCAAACCCGGCCCGGCGTGGCGAGGATTAACGGAAGCGTCACAATCCCTTCACCGATCCGACATCGACTGCCAATAGGCTCCCGACAGCCCTGCGCACCGGACCGTCCGTACCGGAGAGCGGGCGCGCATCCGGGTCGGACGGATCGGCGGGAACCGCCGTGTTCGATTCCGAAAACCGGATGGACGCGCGTTGCTCTTCGACTACTATGGAACGGATGGCCGGATCGTGGGGGACGATCCGTCCCGATTTGCTGACGACAACCCCCAGAGGGAGACGAATCCATGACGTTGCACCGGAAGTTCGCCGCGTTCGCGGCGGGCGCCATCGCGCTGACCGCCGCCGGTCAGGCGTTCGCGCAGACCGAGGTTCAGTGGTGGCACGCGATGGGCGGCGAGCTCGGCCAGAAGACCGAGGCGATCGCCGCCGGCTTCAACGCCAGCCAGAGCGACTACAAGGTGGTGCCAATCTACAAGGGCAACTACACCGAGACCATGACTGGCGCGATTGCCGCGTTCCGCGCCAAGAAGCACCCGCACATCGTCCAGGTGTTCGAGGTCGGCACCGGGACCATGATGGCGGCCGAGGGTGCCGTCTACCCGGTCTACAAGTTGATGCAGGACGCCGGCGCCAAGTTCGATCCCAAGGATTATCTTCCGGCCGTGACGGGCTACTACACGGACACCGCCGGCAACATGCTGTCGATGCCGTTCAACAGCTCGACCCCGGTGCTGTACTACAACAAGACGGCGTTCGCGAAGGCCGGGCTCGACCCGAACACGCCGCCGAAGACCTGGCCCGAGGTCGGTGAGTTCTCCAAGAAGCTCCAGGCCGCCGGTATCGCCTGCGGCTTCACCACCGGCTGGCAGAGCTGGGTGCAGCTCGAGAACTTCTCCGCCTGGCACAACCTGCCGATCGGCACCATGGAGAACGGTTTCGGCGGTCTCGGCACCGAGCTGACGCTCAACAGCGACGCCCACGTCCGTCACATCGCCCAGCTCGCCGAGTGGCAGAAGACCAAGATCTTCGACTACGGCGGCCGCCGCTCCGACAGCGCTCCGAAGTTCTACAATCAGGAGTGCGCCATGTACATGAACAGCTCGGCCGCCCAGGCCGGCGTGCAGGCGAACGCCAAGGACTTCGAGTTCGGCGTCGGCATGCTGCCGTACTGGCCGGACGTTGCCGGCGCGCCGCAGAACTCGATCATCGGCGGTGCCACCCTGTGGGTGCTGTCGGGCCACAAGCCGGCCGAGTACAAGGGCGTTGCGGCGTTCTTCAACTACCTGGCGTCGGCCGAAGTGCAGGCCGAGTGGCACCAGGGGACCGGATACCTGCCGATCACCCTCGCCGCCTACGAGCTGACCAAGACCCAGGGCTTCTACGCCAAGAACCCGGGCACCGACGTCTCGATCAAGCAGATGACGCTGAAGGAGCCGACCCCGAACTCCAAGGGTCTGCGGTTCGGCAACTTCGTGCAGATCCGCGACATCCTGAACGAGGAGCTCGAGGCGGTGTGGTCCGGCCAGAAGACCGCGAAACAGGCTCTGGACACGGCGGTCGAGCGGGGCAACGCGCTGCTCCGTCGCTTCGAGAAGGACAACGGCTGACCGCGGTTCCGCGTTCCGCCCAGACCTTGCGGGGGAGCCGGCGGCGCGTCGCCGGCTCCGTTCCGCGTCCAACCCGGGCCTGACCCGGCATCCCCTTCCGACCGAGACCGAGCCGAGGGCCAGCCGCCGTGATCAAGCGCGTCACGTTCCGCCACAAGTGGTTGCCCTACGCGCTGCTGGCGCCGCAGCTGCTGATCACGCTGGTGTTCTTCATCTGGCCGGCCAGCCAGGCGCTCTACCAGTCGGTGCTGCGCCAGGACGCGTTCGGGCTGCGGACCGAGTTCATCGGTTTCGAGAACTTCGCCGACCTGTTCGCCGACCCGACATATCTGGCGTCGTTCCACATCACCCTGGTGTTCTGCCTCGCGGTCGCGTCGATCTCGCTCGGCTTCGCGCTGATGCTGGCGGTCATGGCCGACCGGGTGATCAAGGGCGCGACCACCTACAAGACTCTGCTGATCTGGCCGTACGCCGTGGCCCCGGCGATCGCCGGCGTGCTCTGGTACTTCATGTTCAACCCGTCGATCGGCATCAACGCCTGGATCCTGCGGACCGTGTTCGGCTACGACTGGAACCATACCCTGGACGGCGGCGACGCCCTGCTGCTGGTGATCATCGCCGCCGCCTGGAAGCAGGTGAGCTACAATTTCCTGTTCTTCCTGGCCGGGCTGCAGGCCATCCCCCGGTCGCTGATCGAGGCGGCCGCGATCGACGGCGCGTCGCCGCTCAAGCGGTTCTGGACCATCGTGTTCCCGCTGCTGAGCCCGACCACCTTCTTCCTGCTGGTGGTCAACGTGGTCTATGCGTTCTTCGACACCTTCGGCACGATCCACGCCACCACCAACGGCGGTCCGGCGGGCGCCACCAACACCCTGGTCTACAAGGTGTTCAACGACGGCTTCATCGGTCTCGATCTGGGTGGCTCGGCCGCGCAGTCGGTGATCCTGATGATCATCGTGGTGTCGCTCACGGTGGTGCAGTTCCGCTACATCGAGCGCCGGGTGGAGTACTGAGCGATGGTCGAGAACCGCCCCTGGCTGACCGTGATCTCGCATCTGGTGCTGATCGTCGGGATCGCCATCGTGGTGCTGCCGCTGTGGGTGGCGCTGGTCGCCTCGACCCACGCCGGCCGAGACCTGCTGAGCGCGCCGATCCCGATGTGGTTCGGCAGTCACGGCGTCGACAACTACCGGCAGATGCTGACCTCCGGGATGCAGCACGTCTCCGGCCAGCCGCTCACCCTGATGCTGTTCAACAGCCTGGTGATGGCGCTCACCATCGCGATCGGCAAGATCGCGATATCGCTGACCGCCGCCTTCGCGATCTGCTATTTTCGCTTCCCGCTGCGAATGACCTGCTTCTGGATCATCTTCATAACCCTGATGCTGCCGGTCGAGGTCCGCATCCTGCCGACCTACGAGGTGATCGCCAACGTCTTCACGCCGCTGACCCGGCTGCTGGAACTGTTCGGGTTCGAAGGCGATGAGATCGTGATTGGCGGGCTGTCGATCCGTCTCGATTTCAGCATGCTCGACAGCTACACCGGCCTGACCCTGCCGCTGATCGCCTCGGCGACCGCCACCTTCCTGTTCCGGCAGTTCTTCCTGACGGTGCCCGACGAGTTGACCGAGGCCGCCCGCATCGACGGCGCCGGGCCGATGAAGTTCTTTCGCGACATCCTGCTGCCGCTGTCGCGCACCAACATCGCGGCGCTGTTCGTCATCCTGTTCATCTACGGCTGGAACCAGTACCTCTGGCCGCTCCTGATCACCACCGACCCGAGCTACGTGACCGTCGTCATGGGCATCCAGCGGATGGTGAACGTGGCCGACACCGAACCGCAGTGGAACCTGGTGATGACCGCGGCCGTGCTGGCGATGCTGCCGCCGGTGCTGGTCGTTATCGGCATGCAGCGGCTGTTCGTGAAGGGCTTGGTCGAAACCGAGAAATAGGAACGCGGCGGATGGCGGAACTGCGGATTTCGGGCGTCGAGAAGGTCTACCCGAACGGGTTCAAGGCGATCCACGGGATCGACCTGGACGTTCCCGACGGCGAGTTCATCGTGCTGGTCGGGCCGTCGGGCTGCGGCAAGTCCACCCTGCTGCGGATGATCGCGGGCCTCGAGACCGTGAGCCGCGGCACCATCCAGATCGGCGACCGGGTGGTCAACGAACTGGAGCCGGCCGACCGCGACATCGCGATGGTGTTCCAGAATTACGCGCTGTACCCGCACATGTCGGTGTACCAGAACATGTCGTACGGCCTTCGCAACCGCGGCTATCCCAAGGACGCGATCGAGGAAAGGGTGCAGAAGGCGGCGGGCATCCTGCAGCTGGACGGCCTGCTCGATCGCCGGCCCCGGCAACTCTCCGGCGGGCAGCGCCAGCGGGTGGCGATGGGGCGGGCGATCGTGCGCGAACCGTCGGCGTTCCTGTTCGACGAGCCGCTGTCCAACCTGGACGCCAAGCTGCGGGTCCAGATGCGGGTCGAGATCAAGCAGCTGCAGCGCCGCCTTGGCACCACCAGCGTCTACGTCACCCACGACCAGATCGAGGCCATGACCATGGCCGACCGGCTGGTGGTGATGAACGCCGGCGTCGCCGAGCAGGTCGGCACGCCGATCGAGCTGTACGAGCGGCCGAGCAGCGTGTTCGTCGGTGGCTTCATCGGCTCGCCGTCGATGAACTTCATGCCGGCCATTGTGGAGCCGGACGGCCGGCACCTCAGGCTGTCGGACGAGGCCCGCCTGGCGCTCCCGGTTGAGGGCCGGCGGGTCGAGCCGGGCCGGCCGGTCACGGTCGGCGTGCGGCCCGAGCACCTTACGCTGTCCCCGGACGCGGATTCTGCGCTGGCGTTCCGGATCGTGCTGATCGAGCATTTGGGGGCCGACACCCTACTGTATGGCTCGGCGTCGTCCGTCGAGGCCACCGGCGAGGACGGCGGCCTGCTGACGGTGCGCTGGTCGGGCCACCACACGCCGCCGGCGGGCGAGGTCATCCGCCTCGCCGCCGATCCGGCCCATCTGCACCTGTTCGACGCCGCGACCGGCCGACGGATCTGACCGCGCGGTTCACCGCCGCCAGAAATCCGGGTCCAGCATCACCAGGACGGTCAGCAGCTCGAGCCGGCCGA
>CAYNFA010000370.1:3559-4815 GCA_964396345.1 uncultured Thalassobaculum sp. | reverse complement strand
GCGCTCGGCGAGCCCGGCCGAGTATTCGACCATCCCGGCGGCGATCGCCAGCGCCGGCACGCGCGGCCGGGCGAAGCCGTCGAAGTCCGGATCGAGCAGGGCGGCCAGGATCTCGCGCGCTCGGTCGGTCCGGAAGTTCGCCATCACGATGCCATCGCCGTCACGGATCGGCGCGCCGTCGCCGATCACCGTCGGGCTAAGGAACTCGTCGGTCTCGCCACGGGCGTAGGCCGCCTCGACCGCCGCCACGGCATCGTCGGCGCGGTGCCCGGCCTCGCCGAGCGTCACAGCCCGCCACGCCGCCTCGACCCGCTCCCAGCGGTTGTCGCGGTCCATTGCGAAGAACCGGCCAGTGACGGTGGCGACCCGGGCAGACCCACCGAGGTCCTGAACGAACGCCGCCAGCTGGCGTTCGGCGCTCTGCGGCGGGCAGTCGCGGCCGTCGGTGAAGGCGTGCACGACCACCGGCACGCCGCGCGCCGCGATGGTTCGGGCGAGCGCGGCGACGTGTCGCTGGTGGCTGTGCACCCCGCCGGTCGACACCAGCCCCATCAGGTGGCAGGTGCCGCCGGAGGCCGTCAGCGCCGTCGCGATCTGGTCGATCGCCGGCCGGCGCTCCAACTCGCCGTCGGCGATCGCCTTGTCGATGCGGGGCAGGTCCTGGAACACCACGCGACCGGCGCCGAGGTTCATGTGGCCGACCTCGGAGTTGCCCATCTGGCCCTTCGGCAGGCCGACATGTTCCTCGGAGGCGTTCATCAGCCCGCTTGGCCAGCGCGCGCGCAGGCGGTCGAAAACCGGTGTGTCGGCGAGCGCAACCGCGTTGTTGTCGGCGGCGTCGCGTTGGCCCCAGCCGTCCATGATGCAGAGCAGGACCGGGCGGGGTATCGGTCGGATCGAGGTCGTCATGGCCGCGTTTATACAGGAGAGCGGCGGGAGCGTCATCGCCCTGCACCGCGCCGGCGCGCGGTGTCACAGCCCGGCGCGCGGTGTCACAGGATGCGGGCACGCAGCCGGGCGCCGACCTGCTCGACCACCACGACGAGCGCGAACACCGCCAGGATGATGGTCGCCGCGAGATCGTAGGAGAACAGGTCCATGGCCACCTTGAGCTCGATCCCGACGCCGCCGGCGCCGACCAGGCCAAGCACCACCGACGATCGCGTGGCCTTTTCCAGGGCGAACAGCGCGGTGGCGATGAACGACGGCATCGCCTGCGGCACCACCGCGGAAAACACAACCCCGGTCCGGCTGGC
>CAYNFA010000370.1:0-3549 GCA_964396345.1 uncultured Thalassobaculum sp. | reverse complement strand
CGCCTCCTTCAACCTGAGTTCGCCGACGGACGGGAGGAATTCGTGCAACGGCGGGTCGAGGAGACGAACGGTGACCGGCAAGCCGTCCATGGCTCGCAGGATCTCGGTGGAGTCGGTTTCCTGCGCGGTGCCGAGCGCGGTGAGCGCCTCGCGCGGTCCCGGGTCGGTCTCCTCCATGGCCTCGGCGAAGAACCTGCCGCAGAACCCGACGCAGTCGACCGCGATCGCCAGCGTGCCGGCGACCGGCCCGAGGCCGACGGCGATGACGAAAAGCAGCGCCCAGACCAGATCCGGGACCGTCCGGCAGAACGAGATCACCGCCCGCGCCGCGTGATAGGCGAGCGGGTGGGGCGACAGCGTGCGGGTCGCAAGGATCGCCATCGGCAGGCTGAGCGCCACCCCGATGGTGGTGCCGACCAGCGCCATCTGGAAGGTCTCCAGGAGCGCGCTGCCGATCTGCGGGAGGCGGGTGAGGTCGGGCGGCATCATCTGCCCGAGAATGCGCCCGATGCTCGGGATGCCTTCCATCAGCCTGACCGGCGAGATCCCGACCGCCGAGAACGCGTGCACCACGACGGCCAGCGCGATCGCGCCGGCCAGGAAGGTGACCACCGAGGGTCTCTCGAACCGGTCCGGGCTCTGGAGTGGACTGGCCATGGCGTCAGCCGTAGACGAAGGCTAGGTCGCGCGCGGCCAGCGCGGACGACGGCGCGTCGAGAACGATGCGGCCGTCCTTCAGGGCCACCACCCGGTCGGCGTAGGCCAGCGCGTGCTCGAGGTTATGCGACGTGAAGACGAGGGTGAGACCTTCCTCGCGTATCAGCTGGACGAACAGGTCCATGACCTCCTCGCCGGCCGACGGGTCCAGGCTCGCCACCGGCTCGTCCGCCATGACCAGTTCCGGCCGCTGCATCAGGGCGCGGGCGATGGCCACCCGCTGCGACTGCCCGCCGGACAACCGGTCGGCGCGCTGCAAAGCGAGGTCGGCGAGCCCGACCCGGTCCAGGCAGCGCATGGCCTCGGTCCGCGCGGCCGGTGGCGCCAGCGACTGCAACCAGTACAGTGGCCCGTCGTGGCGGGCCTGCCCGCCGTGCAGGACGTTGGTCAGGGCCGAGGACCGACCGACCAGGTTGTGGCGCTGGAACACGAAGCCGACGCGCGCGCGCAGGCGCCGCAGCCCGGATCGCCGGAGCGAGGTCACCCCTTCCCCCAGCAGACCGACCTGCCCGAGGTCGGGTTCGATCAGCCGCAGGCAGCACCGCAGCAGCGTGGATTTGCCGGCGCCGTTGGCGCCGATCAGGGCCACGGCCTGGCCGCGCGGCACCGCTAGGTCCACGCCGCGCAGCACCGGCCGCGCGCCAAACGCCTTGGTAAGGCCCTGGACCGTCAGGTCGTGAAGCGCCGCGACCGCCGCCGGATCCCCGGCGGCGGTCGGTGTGGCCTCGAGCGGCAGCGCGATCGCCATCAGTTGCCGACGAAATTGTCGAACGCGGTGACGCCGATGGTCCGGTACATCGACCGGACGTATTCGTAGTCCTTGTCCGAGACATTCGGCAGGAACACGCCGCCGGAGTATTTCTTGACGTCTTCGGCACCTTCCAGAAGCGACGCCATCAACTGCTTGCCCTGCTCGGTGAAGGCGGCGCGCACCTTCGCCACCACCGCCTCGGGGACGTGGGCGCCGGCGACCAGGATGTCGTCGGGCAGGTCGCGGCCGCGGGCGATGACCCGGAAGCCGTGGTCGGGGAAGGTCTTCCGGATCCGCTGAAGGTGGGTGAAGTTCATGCCGACGCCGGCGATGTCGCCTCGGATCATGCCCTCGATCGCGACGTTCCGGCTGATGTTCATCGACTGGTAGTCGCGGCCCGGCAGCAGGCCGAGATCGGCCAGCGCCTGCGCCGGTCCGAGGTGGGTGGAGGTCGACCCTACGTCGCCGAACGCGACCTTCTTGCCCTTCAGGTCGGCGGCGACCTGGTAGGGGCTGTCGGCCATCACCACGACCTGCGCGAAATAATCGGGGCGCTGCCAGCCGATGACCGGCGTGGCCTTGGACTTGGAGCGGAACACCACGTATTCAGCCGGTCCGGTGAGCACGAAGTCGACCTGCTTGGAGTTCATCGCCTCGACCGCGGCCGTCCGGCTGCTGACCGGAAAGAACGTGATCTCGTAGCCGGTCGTGGCGGCAAGGGCGTCGCGGAACGGCGCGAATTCGCGCTGCAGGTTCTCGGCGCCGGCGATGTCGGTGACCGCGAACCGGATGGTCTCGGCGGCGACCGAGGTGGCGGCGACCGTGGTCGCGGCAAGACCGATGGCGGCCGCCAGCGCGCCGCCGATAATGCGGGACATCATCATCTCGCGTCTCCCTGGGAATCAGACGCGGCAGTGCCCGCGCCGGGACCGCACATTGCCCCGCGGTCGATGACGCCACGGTGACAGAGCGGTGAACCTTTCGACGCTAACGGGCGACGCCGGGAGGTCAGCCGGTCACGGAACGGCAACGCAAGTGTCACGACGTCCTGGCGATCGACACGGCGGTCGGACGCGCTGTACATCGAGGCGACGCTGGAGGACCTGAAGGTCCCGGTCGACCAGGTCGGCCACAATCATGAGGGCGGCCGCCAGGCTCCCGAACGCGGTTCTGGAGCGCTGATCTCCAGGCTCGTCCGGCCCACCAACCGCCACGCGCCGCGCAGGCCGAGCGCGGCGGCGTGGAGCAGCCCGCGCGCCCGCATCCGTTCAGCCTCGGCGGCACCGGCGGCGAGCGCGGCGGCGACCTCGGCCTCGACGAGCGGGCCGACGTCCAACACCACCAGGCGGTCGCCAAGGTCGCTGTCCGGGTCCTCGGCGCTCGCCGCGCCGCGTCGGACCGCCATGTGGCCGGGCAGGTCGACGGCGTTGGCGACCAGGGTGGCCGCGGCGTCGGCCGCGGCCGCCGAGGCGGCCAGGACCGTCACCGCGTCGGCGATGCCGAGCGACAGCGAGCGGCCGCCGCGGCCGCTGGTGGCGGCGCCACGCACCGGATCGCCGAACCGGATGGTCGCGACGCCGGCCAGCGCCGGGGCGGCGAGGTTCGGCACCAGGCCGAGCGCGAATTCCATCCCCGGCGCCAGGTGAAAGGCGACATCGCCGCCGTTGTTGACCCAGACCTTGGCGAGTTCGGGGACGGCGGTGGCCATCGCCGCCAGGATGTGATCGGCGACGGCGCCGGCGACCGCCGCCATCGGCGTGACGAACACGCCGCGGTACGGGCGGACGGCGGCGGCCATGCGGCGGGCGACCGGGCCCCGGAACGGCCCAGGTGGGCCGCCGACCGGCCGGCGCAGGGCCGGCAGTTCCGTCACCAGCCCGGCCAGCAGGCCGTCGAACGCCCGGATCGCGGCAGCCTCAGCGTCCCGCACCGCGTCGGGCGGGCCGTCGGCGCCGATAATCAGGTCGATCGGACCCTCCTGCAGGCGCAGGCGGCCGTCGGCCAACCGAACCGCGGTCCCGCTCATGGCGGTGGTTCAAGCCGCCGTCGCGCCGTGGATCCCGGATGCGTGCCGCCGGCGG
>CAYNFA010000369.1:0-4816 GCA_964396345.1 uncultured Thalassobaculum sp. | reverse complement strand
CCTCGGCTTTGACGGCCCGCGGCATCGGCGTCGGCGACACTGTGGCGATCCTGGCGCCCAATACCCCGGCGATGCTGGAGGCGCATTACGGGGTGCCGATGGCGGGGGCGGTGCTGAACGCCATCAACACTCGCCTGGATGCCGCGACGATCGGCTTCATATTGGACCACGCCGAGGCTCGACTCGTGATCGTCGACCGCGAGTTCACCGGCGTCATGGCCGAGGCGATTGCCGCCAGCCGCACCAAGCCGCCGGTGGTCTGGGTCGACGACGCGTTGGCGGAGGGCGGCGACCCGCTCGGCGAACTGGAGTACGAGGAGTTGCTGGCGACCGGCGATCCAGCCGCCGATTGGGTGCGCCCGGACGATGAATGGCGGGCTCTGTCCCTCAACTACACCAGCGGCACCACGGGCAACCCGAAGGGCGTCGTCTATCACCATCGTGGCGGGTTCCTGAACGCCACCGGCAACGCCATCGCCTTCGGCCTCGACCGGGCGACCCGGTACCTGTGGACCTTGCCGATGTTCCACTGCAACGGCTGGACCTTCACCTGGGCGGTAACCGCGGTGTGCGGAACCCATGTGTGCCTGCGACGGGTCGACCCCGCCCAGATCTTCACGGCGATCGCCGAGCATGAGGTCACGCACATGTGCGGGGCCCCGATCGTGCTGACCATGCTGATCCACGCGCCGGACTCGGTGAAGCGGCGGTTCGAGCACACCGTCACGGTCGCCACCGGAGGGGCGGCGCCGCCGAGCGCGGTGATCGCCGGCATGGAGCGGATGGGCATCAAGGTAACCCACCTCTATGGCCTGACCGAAACCTATGGGCCGTCCACGATCTGCGCGTGGCCGCCGGAGTGGGACACGCTGGAACTCGACGCCAAGGCCCGCAAGATGGCCCGCCAGGGGGTCTGGTACCCCACCATCGAGGGCATGCGGGTGGTCGATGTGGAGTCTGGCCGGGACGTTCCGGCCGACGGCGAAACCATCGGCGAGCTACGGTTGCGCGGCAACACGGTCATGAAGGGCTACCTGAAGAATCCGACGGCCACGGCGGCGGCGCTGGCCGATGGCTGGTTCCACACCGGCGACCTGGCGGTGCTGCACCCCGACGGCTACGCCGAGGTGAAGGATCGCTCCAAGGACATCATCATTTCCGGCGGCGAGAACATCTCCTCCCTGGAAGTCGAGGACGTGCTGTTCCGGCACCCGAAGATCATGGAGGCGGCAGTGGTCGCCCGCGCCGACGAGCGTTGGGGCGAAACGCCGTGCGCCTTCGTCACCGTGAAGCCGGGCGCCGAGTTGACCGCCGAGGAGGTCATCTCCTACTGCCGCCAGAACATGGCCCGCTACAAGGTGCCGAAGAGCGTGGTGTTCGGAGAACTGCCGAAGACCTCGACCGGCAAGATCCAGAAGTTCGTGTTGCGTGAGCGCGCGGAGTCGCTGTGACCCGGCGGAGGACGTGATGCCCGAGACAAGGGTTGCGATCGTTGGTTGCGGCTATTTCGCCCAATTCCATCACGACGCCTGGAGGCGGCTACCCGACACCCGCGTGGTAGCCGTCTGCGACCATGACGTCGGCAAGGCGCAGGCGGTCGTCTCCGAGCACCATCCCGGGGCGATGGTGTTCGACGACCCGCGCCGGATGCTGGCTGAACTGTCGCCGGATCTCGTGGATATCGTGACGCCGCCGGCCACCCACGCAGACCTGGTCGCCGCCTGCGCCGCTGTCGGAGCCGACGTGATCTGTCAGAAGCCCCTGGCACCTACCCTGGCAGAGGCGGAGGCTATTGTCCGGGTCGCCGAGAGTTCCGGAATCCGCCTCGCGGTGCATGAGAATTTCCGCTTCCAGCCCTGGTACAGGGAGGCGCGGCGGCTGCTGGAGCGGGGTGACCTGGGCAAGCCGCACTCGATCGCGTTCCGGATGCGGCCGGGTGACGGGCAGGGTCCCGACGCGTACCGGTCGAGGCAACCCTACTTCCAGACCATGCCGCGGTTCCTGGTGTTCGAGACCGGGGTGCACTTCATCGATACCTTCCGGATGCTGATGGGGGAGCCCGTGTCCGTTTACGCCCGATTGCGCCGTATCAACCCGGCGTTGGCGGGTGAGGATGCCGGCTACGTGCTGTTCGATTTCGAGAGCGGTGCGACCGGCCTGTTCGACGGCAACCGCCTGAACGACCATTGCGCCGAGAACACCCGCCTGACCATGGGCGAGATGTGGCTGGAAGGCGATCGCGGCGTGCTCCGCCTGGACGGGTTCGGCCGGCTTTTCCTGAAGCCGCACGGCGGCGAGGAGGCGGAGCATGGCTATGCGTGGGATCGGCGGGGATTTGCCGGGGACAGCGTGCTGGCGACCAACCGCCATATTCTCGATGCCTGGCGCAGCGGTGGGGCCGCCCTGAACCAGGGGCGAGACTATCTGCGCAACGTCGACCTCGTCGAGGCGGTGTACCGCTCGCACGAGACGGGACGCCGACTCGACGTACCCTACACCAGTCGGTAGACGCGGACCGGCTCCGTCCGACCGCGCAGCGTGCGTTCGCCGACCAGGATGGCGCTATCCGGGAATCCGGCCGCCTCGATGGTCTCCGAGCCGGCGAGCGCGACCACCTCGGCTGACGGGTCGATCTCCTTGCCGAGCTGTTCCAGGCGGTTGGCGGCGTTCACCGCGTCGCCCACCAGGGTGTAGTTGATTCGCCCGGGGGCGCCGATGTTGCCGGCCACGACGCGGCCGTCGAACAGCCCGATGCGGATCCGGACCGGTGCCAGCCCGTCGGCGTGACGTCGGCGGTTCTCGGCGCGGATTGCGTCGGCGATCGCCAGGGTGGCTCTGCATGCCCGGGCGGCGTGGTCCTCCTGCCGGCTGGGCGCCCCCCAGAACGCCATCAGGCTGTCGCCGATGTACTTGTCTATGGTGCCATCCTCGGCGTCCACGCAACGAGCGAGCAAGGTAAAGTGATCGTTCAGCAGGCCGGCAACCGCCTTGGCGTCGTCGACCTCGGAAAGTCCGCTGAAGCCGACGATGTCCGTGAACAATACGGTGACGGCCCGGCGCCGGGTCGGCATGCCGCCGTCGCCCTCGTCGGACATCAGCCGGGCGACCAGTCGCTTCGGCACGTAGGTCTCGAACCAGCGCAGCGCCCCGATCATCCGGCGGAACGCCTCGGATGCCTCCTCCAATTCCTTGACCCGGGTGTACGGCATGACCGGGTCATGGTCGAACTCCAGCGCGGCCACCTGCTCGGAGGCAAGCGCCAAGGCGTCCGCCGGTGCCCGGATCGTCCGGGCCACCCACCACAGCACGGCCAGGGCAAACAGAAGGATCACTATTCCCGCGGCACCGGCGATGGTGAGCCGGCCCAGGTAGCCACCCGCCGCCTCGGCGGGGATGTAAGCGCCGGCGGTCCAGGTGCCGCCGACGGCTCCCGGGATTGTCGTGGTCATCAGAAAATGCCGGCGCCCCTCGACCGTCAGCTGATGCCCGATGATGCCGGGAGCGTTCGGCAGCGTCCAGCGCAGGTCGTGCTTGCCGGCCAGAAACATGGCCAAGACGGGGTCGCCGACCTCGTCGGCGGTCGGAAGTGGCGAACCGGCAGCCGCATCTCCGGCGGGCCGGATGGCCAGGCGAGGGTGCGCCAGGACCCTGCCGTCGCCGCGCACCACGAATCCGGTCGCCGCGCCTAGCCGGTCGCTGGTCATGCCGGCCGACAGGTCCTGGATCGTAACGGCGCTGGCCACGACCCCAGCGAACCTGCCGTCGGCGAGTCGGATCGGGTGCCTGGTGATCACCAGCGCCTCGTGGATCTCGTTGCTCCAAACCGCCTCACCGAAGTCGGTGTCCTCGGCGACGCTCATTTGCCGCAGCAGTCGGTCGAGAGCGGGTTCCTGGTCAGTCGAGCTTCGGAAGAACTCGCCGTTGGAGCCGACCCTGACCACTGTGCCGTCCGTCAGCGCGATGGCTGTGCCGCGAACCGACGGCTCGGCGACCAACGACAGGGACACCGCGTCCAGGGCGCTGTCGGTGAGGTCGAGATTGCGTTCCGCAAGCCAGTCAGCCAGGCCTTTGGCGTGGCTCTTGGCCGGCTGCAGCCGGCTCTTCACGGCACCCTCGACGATCTGGACCAGTGACTGCGCGTGCAGTTGCAGGAGCTGAACCGTGTTGTCCTGTGCGACGTATAGCGCCAGCGCCAGCGCCGCGCTTAACGAGATCGTCAGCAGTCCGCCGAGGCCCCCCAGCAGGATCACGGCGATCGGAAATCGGCGGGTCGGAAACGTGCGGCGCATCGCTACGGCTCTAGGCCGGATTGTCGGGGTCGTCCAGTTCCGAGAAGTCCGGCACCGTGGCGTCGATTTCCCGGCCCTCGCGCACCACCCGGCGGTCGGCTTGCGGGCGGGCAATCAGTTCGTCGAACCGGCGGGCCGAGAACAGGATCAGGTCAGCCGCCGCCCCGACCGCGATACGGCCGGCGGCGGCGCCGATCACGGCAGCCGGCGTGCGGGTCACCGCCGCCGGCCAGGGAGCGACCGGCAGGTCGAGGTGGCCGAGCCGTACCGCCGCCCGGAACACCTCGATCAGATCGAGGTCGCCGTAGGCGTGGAACGGGTCACGGGTGTTGTCGCTGGCGATTGCCACCGCCGCGCCGTGGGCCGCCAGTTCGAGGATCGGGGCGACGCCGCGCAGGCGGGGACTGCGGCCGGGAACACGGTCCTGGAGGAACAGGTTGCAGAGCGGCAGCGACACCACCGCCACGCCGAGGTCGGCGATGCGCGCCATACTGCGCTCGGCCTCGTCCTCCGGGCGGCTGGACAGG
>CAYNFA010000368.1:0-4828 GCA_964396345.1 uncultured Thalassobaculum sp. | reverse complement strand
CTGCTGGGGCGGTTGAATCCCTACACCAAGAAAGCACTGGAGGCCGCCGCCGGCCTGTGTGTGTCGCGCACCAACTACGAGGTCACGGTTGAGCACGTGCTTCTCACCATGGTCGACGACACCGAGCGCGACTTCCAACTCATCCTGCGCCACGTCGGCGTCGAGCCGGCGCACCTGAAGCGCGAATTGCAGCGCGAGGTCGAGGGGCGCAAGACCGGTAACACCGGTCGGCCAGTGTTCTCTCCGGTGCTGATCGAGTGGATCTCGTCGGCTTGGCTGTTGGGATCGGTCGAACTCGGGCTTGGGCAGATCCGCTCAGGCCTGCTGATCGTGGCGCTGCTGGCCGACCGCTCGCGGTTCGGCGGCGGGCGCTATCTGGAGCTTCTGGACGGCGTCAACGTCGAGGAGCTGCGGCGTAAGCTGCTCGACATCGTGGCTGGCTCGAAGGAGGAATCGGCCTCGCTTGGCCTGCAGCAGTCGAAGCAATCAGCCGACGGCAAACCCGGGGCCGCCGCCGGGATCAGCGAGGACAGCGCGATCGGGCGTTTCTGCATCAACGTCACCGAGCAGGCCCGGTCCGGCAAGATCGACCCGGTGTTCGCCCGCGACCGCGAGATGCGGTTGATCGTCGACATCCTCGGCCGGCGCCGCAAGAACAACCCGATTGCGGTCGGCGAACCGGGCGTCGGCAAATCGGCGATCGTCGAGGGCCTGGCCCTCAAGATCGTCGAGGGCGACGTTCCGGAGTTCATGCAGAACGTCGAGCTGCTGAGCCTCGACCTCGGCCTGCTGCAGGCCGGTGCCGGCGTGAAGGGCGAGTTCGAGAACCGCCTGCGCGGCGTGATCGACGAGGTCAAGGCGTCGCCGAAGCCGATCGTGCTGTTCATCGACGAGGCTCACACCCTGATCGGGGCCGGCGGGGCGGCCGGCGGCAGCGACGCCGCCAACCTGTTGAAGCCGGCGTTGGCGCGCGGCGAGCTGCGCACCATCGCTGCCACCACCTGGTCCGAGTACAAGAAGTACTTCGAGAAGGATCCGGCGCTGACCCGGCGCTTCCAACTCGTCAAGCTCGACGAGCCGTCGCCGGACGACGCCGTCACGATCATGCGCGGCATCCGGGGGATCTACGAGGCGGCTCACGGCGTCTACATCCGCGACGACGCGGTCAGCGCGGCGGCGCACCTGTCGGCCCGCTACATCTCCGGCCGCCAGCTTCCCGACAAGTCGGTGGATGTCCTCGACACCGCCTCGGCGCGGGTGAAGCTGAGCCAGAGCGCCAAGCCGGCGGTGGTAGACGACGCCGAGCGGCGGATCGCCACGCTCAAGCGCGAGCTTGAGGCGATCGAGCGCGACCTCGCCTCCGACAACCTCGCCCAGGACGATCGGGTCACCGAGCTGAACGACCGGATCGCCAAGATCGAGGACGATCTGGCGGTGCTGAACGAGCGCTGGAACCGCGAGCGTGGTCTGGTCGACCGGGTGCTGGCGCTGCGCGCGGCCCTGCACGGTACGTCGGCCCCGGCCACCGAGCCGCCTGCGACGGATGGCGCGGAGACTCCGGCCGAGATCCCGGCCGAGACCCCGGCCGAGGCGGCGGCTCCGGCGTTGGAGATTCCGTCCGACCCCGACGAGATCCGTCGGCAGATCGAAACCACCCGGGCCGAGCTGGCGAAGCTCCAGGGTTACGACCCGCTGGTTCACTACGAAGTGACGGCGGATGCCATCGCCCAGGTCATTGCCGACTGGACCGGCGTGCCGCTCGGCAGCATGGTCCGTGACGAGGCCAAGAACGCGCTCGGCTTCGCCGAGACCATGAAGACCCGCATCAAGGGCCAGGACGATGCCATCGCGGTCATCGACCAGGGCATCCGGGCGGCCAAAGCCGGTCTGAACAACCCGGGGGCTCCCATGGGCGTCTTCCTGTTCGTCGGGTCGTCCGGCGTTGGCAAGACCGAGACCGCGACCGCGGTCGCCGACATGATGTTCGGTGGCGAGCGCTTCATGGTCTCGATCAACATGTCGGAATTTCAGGAGAAGCACACCCTTTCCCGGCTGGTCGGCTCCCCGCCGGGCTATGTCGGCTACGGCGAGGGCGGTGTCCTCACCGAGGCGGTGCGCCAGCGGCCGTATTCGGTAGTGCTGCTCGACGAGGTCGAGAAGGCCGACCTCGAGGTGATGAACCTGTTCTACCAGGTGTTCGACAAGGGCACTTTGTCGGACGGCGAGGGCCGTGAGATCGACTTTAAGAACACCATCGTGTTCCTCACCAGCAACCTTGCGACCGACATCATTACCGAGTTGGGCATGCGCAACCCGAAGCCGTCGGTCGAGGAACTGACCGAGGCGATCCGGCCGACGCTTAGCCGGCACTTCAAGCCGGCCCTGCTGGCCCGCATGCAGATCGTGCCGTTCTATCCGCTCCGGTCGGATGCCCTCGGCGGCATCGTGAGGCTGAAGCTCAACAAGGTCGGGGCGCGTCTACGGGCCAGCCAGAAGATGCGGTTCGAGTACACCGACGCAGTGGTCGAGCAGATCACTCAGCGCTGCACCGAGGTCGAGACCGGGGCCCGGAACATCGACCACATCATCAACCGCACCCTGTTGCCGGAGATCTCGACCGAGATTCTCCAGCGGCTCGGCGATGAACAGCAATCCTCGGCACTCAAGGTCGGCATCGCCGAGGACGGCAGCTTCGCCTACACCTTCGAAGCCTGAACCCTTCAGGCTGATTCCGTGGCGAGGACGAACAGCAGGCCGATCACCGGTCTGCGGCCCTCGTCGCGGAGCTCGGCCGCCTGGCACGACAGGACGCGAAGCCCGGCTGTCGCGGCGACAACCTCGACATAGTCGCGGCGGTGCGCGTAGCGCCCCTGGCGGCCGAGCGCGTAAGGCGCCGAACCGTCGGCCTGCTCGACCGATACCGCCATGACGCCACCGGGCGCCAGCACCCGGCGGGCTCCGGCAAGCACCCGCTCCAGGGCGCCGAAATACACCAGCACGTCGGCGGCGACGATCAGGTCGTAGCGGGCTTGATCGCGTTCGAGAAAGCCGTCGATGTCGGCCTCCACCGCGGCGTCGTAGCCACCTTTCTCGATCAGCTTGGCGAGCATGCCGCCCGAGACATCGACACCGGTCAGATGACCGAGCGCGACGCGCTGCCGCAGCGCCGCTCCCATCAGTCCGGTGCCGCAGCCGAGGTCGAGCACCCGTTCGAACCGGCGCGCCGTCGGGCGCGTCCGCGAGATCGCCCCGGCGAGCGCGGTCGGCGTCCGGTAGCGCAGCCCGTCGGTGAGATGGCTGTCGAACCGGTCGGCGTACTGGTCGAACAACTCGCGGACATAGTCGACCGGCGCGGCCCGCGACGCACGGGTCTCGATGGAATCCAGGACATGACGCCAAGCGGTGACCTCCGGGGCCAGCATCACCGCGCGGCGGAGCGCGGCCGATGCTTCGGCGTCCCGCCCGGCATCGCGCAGCGCGCATCCCCGCTCGTAGTGTACCTCGCCGTCGAGCGGCCACCCGCAGCGCAGGCGATCGAGGTTGGCGATCGCCATCGTTGCCCCGCCCTTGGCGGCGATCAGGTGGTGGAGCACTAGCTCGTGCCCGGGTATCGCCGGCTGCAGAGCCAGCGCCCGGCGCAGGGCTCGCGCCGCCGACGGTCCGCCGGCGGCGGTTCTAAGCAGGGCCCGGGCCCGGTTACCATGCAACCCCGGATCGCCAGGTGCGATCATCGTGGCCCGATGGTGGGCGCGCACGGCGGCGTCGAGGGAGGTGGCGGTGTGGAAGTTGCCGATGTTGGACCAGGCCTCGGGCACGTCGGGGGCCAGCGCCAGGGAGCGACGAAGCGCGGCAACGGCGTCCGCGACCGTGCCCCGACGGCCCTCTGCGACGGCAAGGTTGATCCACACCGCGGCGACGCCGGGCGCCGCCCGCACCGCTGCGACCAGCAACCCGCGGGCCGGATCGGCGAGCCCGGCGCGGTCCGCCAGTCCGGCGGCGGAGGACAGCGTCCGAGCGTCGTTGGCTGCCGATGCCCGAACCCGCGCGAGATGGTGGGCACCGCCCCGGCGGTCGCCCTGCGTCAGCGCCGTCGCTGCCACGGTCATGAGATCGGTTGGACGCGCTGGCTCCCACAGCAGGCTCCGCCGGGCGAGATCGGCGGGCGCACCGCCGGGTGACGCCAGGCGGGCCGCCAACCTGCCGAGACGGTGGCCGTAGCGGCGCCAGTTGCCGACACGACCTCGATCAATCGGGCCGCGCACCCGCTTCCACGCGGCGGTGTTGGCGGGGTGCGCCGACCGCGTGAAGTTGAGACAGTCGGGATGCCAGTCGAGGCCGCACCTGTCGAGCACGTCGCGCAGTGTCGACTCCGGATCGAGCACCAGTCGCTCGTAGGAAACGTCGAGCAGCCGTCGGTCTCCGAGGCCGTGCCAATGCGCCATGAGCGCCCGGTACAGGCCGTAGTGGTGGCCGAGGTCGTCGAGCGTCGCAGCGTAGCTGTGGCCGTGGGCGAAATCGGTCAGGTAGCAGGACAGACATGTGTCCAGCGGGTCGCGCATCAGGTTCAGGACACGGGCCCCCGGGAACATCTTGAGGATCGGCCCGACCAGTAGAAAATTGGCGGGCAGCTTGTCGGTAAAGACCGCCGATTGACCGCGGCGCTCGGCCGTCGAGGCAAGGTAGCGCTCGGCCGCCCATGCCCAGTCGGCGGGAGTGGCGGCGCCGAGGCAGTCCGGAAATTCCCCCCCGAGGCGCTGCGGCAACTCCCTGAACAGAATCGATTGCAACGCCAGACTTTCTCCGCCGGCCGCCAGCGCGGGATGCCGGG
>CAYNFA010000367.1:0-4833 GCA_964396345.1 uncultured Thalassobaculum sp. | reverse complement strand
AAATTTCAATAAGTTGTATGCCTTTCTTGTCGTCATGAATGAGCAGTCGCGGCGCCTTGCCGCCGGCGCTCCGATAGGCGCTGGCGAGCGTCATGATCCGCTCGTGCACGATTTGGGTGTCGGGGTAGGCGTAGGTGATCGCGCTGGTCGGGCAGGCGCCGGCGCACAGGCCGCAGCCGCCGCACAGCGCTGGGTCGACCGTCACCACGTCGCCGGCCGACGCGATCGCCCCCGCCGGGCACAGGTCGAGGCAGCGCGTGCAGCCGGTCTTGCGGTTGCGGGAATGGGCGCACAGCCCGTCGTCGACGGTCACGTAGATCGGCTTCTCGAACTCGCCGACCATGGTCGAGGCCTTGAGCACGACCGCCAGCACCGCGGCCGGGTCGCGCGGGTCGGCGCGCAGGTAGCCGTCGCGCTTCTCCGGTGCCGGGAACAGCGTGGGCTCGCCCGAGAGATCGACGATCACGTCGCACTCCGACTGCGCGCCGTCGACCGCCCGCTCGAAGCCGAGGCCGGCGCGGATCGAGGGCGCCCGCTCGGCGAACCGGTCGACGGTCAGCTCGAAGGCGCCGAACCGGCCGGTCGCCTGGCGTATGCGGCCGGTGACGATCGGGAAGTCGGCGGCCGACGGCGGCAAAGCGTCCTCGGGGTCGATCAGCATGCAGGTGACCGACAGGTAGTCGGACAGCCGGCCGGCGGCGTCGAGTGCCGTCTGGCCCCGGCCATAGACCAGGCAGCTGCCCTCGGAAGTCAGGGTGAGGGCGCGCGACGCCGGCACCGGCAGCGCCGCCTCGGCGATCAGCGCCGCCATCTTCGGCAGCGCGGCGGCACCTTCCGCCGACCAGCCGGCGGCCTCGCGGATGTTGAAGAACGAGACCCGCCTGCCGGCGCCGTGCTCGTCGGCGACCTCCGCGAACACCGGGGCCTCCTGGGTACAGGCGACGTCGACCGGCCCGCCGGCGGCCAGCGCGTCGGCGAAGCGGCCGATCTCGCGCCGGCACAGGGCAGTCGACACGGTGTCGCCGTCGCCCCCGCAGGCCTTCGACAGCTTGCGGCCGTCGATGTCCATGGTGCCGCCGCAGTCGCAGATCAGGACGGTGCGATCGCCTCGCCGCATGCCGATGGTCTCCTCGCCCGATGGGTGCCGCAGGATTCCGCGGTCCTCTTGCGAGCGACACTAAAGTGTGTCGGATTCGTTTGAAAGCTGCGCCTCGCCCGGCGCGGCGGCCCAACGAGCGCCGGACGGCCATGAAGACGCGCGAGACGATGCCGGTCGGCATCATCGTCCAGAAGCGGCGGATCGATCACCCTTGGAAGGAGTGGGTGTGGGAGGCCGTCGGCGTGCTGCCCTGGGCCGACGCCGACGCCGACTGGAGGCTCCTGACCGAGGAGCCGGACCGCGTGCGCTACCACGCCGCCACCCTGCCGCTCGAGTTGCACCGCGGCGACACCGAGGCCTACGTCGCCAATCTGGAGAGTGCGGCACCGGCGATCTATGTGGTGCTGCGCGCCGACACCGAGGGCGCGAGCGGGCACGAGGTCGTCCCACACCATGTCACGGTCTCGCCCTACGAGGCCCAGCACTACCTGCATTCCGGCGAGGAGATCGTCGAGCGGCTGCTGCTGCCGGACGCGCTGTTGACCTGGGTGAAGGACTTCACGGACACCCATCACGAGGTCGAGGCGTTCGTGAAGCGCCGGCGGGACCGGGTGCCGACGGACAGGGTCGAGGACGGGCTCGGCGATCCGCGCATCCGCCAGCAGGCCGACATCTACCGGGCGCCTACGGCCCGGTCGCGGAAGCCGGGTTGAGCGGCGGCGACCGCCCGTTCCTGGAGCGCTGGTCGCGCCGCAAGGCGGCGGTGCGCGCCGGCGAGCCCGCTCCGGAGATCGAGGCCGCACCCGATCCGGAGATCGCCGAGCCGGCCGCTCCTGTCGAGGAGGCGGTCGACGAGGACGCGATGAGCGATTCCGATCTCCTGGAGCGCTACGAGCTGCCGGATCCCGAGACCCTGACTGCCGAGGACGGCGTGGCGGCCTTCATGCGGCGGGGCGTGCCGGCCCGGCTGCGGCGGCTGGCGCTGCGCCGGCTGTGGCGGGTCAACCCGGGCATCGTCGCGCATGACGGGCTGACCGACTACGCCGACGACTACACCGACGCCGCCACCGTGGTGGCGAACATGAAGACGGTGTTCGAAGTCGGCCGCGGCGCCCGCGCACACGTGGAGAGGGCGCTGGAGGCTCTGGAGAGCAAGGCGCCGGCGGCGCCGGAGGCCGGAGTGGAGGCGCTCCCCGAGCCCGACCTCGAGGACCCGCCCCTCGCGGGCACGGTCGCTGACCCGACCTCCACGGCCGAGCCGGCGCCGACGGAGCAGCCGGCGCGCCGCCGCCACGCGCGAATGACCTTCCGGCCGCCGGATGAGGGGAGCGCGTGATCGAGGTCACGACAATTTTAACAAATACCGCTGGCTACGCGCCTCGATTGGAATAGGATTGTCACAACCTCGGCGGGACTTGATCCAAGACCGGGGAAAAGCAGGCGGGAGGAACGTGGTGCCGGCAACGGCCGAGAGCAACATCAGCGACGAGTCGGTGATAGCCGACGAGGATCTGTTGCGCGCCGACGTCTACGACGTCCTGGCGGCGCTGCTCCGACGCGAGCCGGACACAGCACTTTTGGCCGAAACCGGACGGCTGTCCGGCGACGCGTCGGAGCTCGGCCAGGCGTTCACGGCGCTGGCGGCGCGGGCACGGACGATCCCGATCGAGGCTGCCCGCAGCGAGTATCTCGACCTGTTCATCGGCCTCGGCCGTGGCGAACTGGTGCCCTACGGCTCCTTCTACCTGACCGGATTCCTGAACGAGAAGCCTCTCGCGGTGCTGCGCGACGACATGGGGCGCCTCGGGATCGCTCGCGCCGAAGAGGCCAGCGACCCCGAGGACCACATCGCCGCGCTCTGCGAGATGATGGCCGGGCTGATCCGCGGGCGGTTCCTTGAGCCGGCGCCGGTCAAGCTGCAGCGCGCGTTCTTCGAACGACACCTCGCACCCTGGGCGGGGCATTTCTTCTCCGATCTGGAGGCCGCAAAATCCGCGGATCTGTATCGGCCGGTCGGCACGATCGGCCGGCTGTTCGTGGAGATCGAGACGGCGGCCTACGGCATGGAGGGGTGAGAGCGGCCGCCGGCCGGGGGTGGACGGCGGCCTTGGGAGAGGAGTGAGAGATGAAGGATCGCAAGGACGACCGAACGGTCTCCGCACGCCGCGACTTTCTGAAGCTGTCCGCGCTCGGCGTGGCGGCGGCCGGAACCGCGGCGGCCATCCGGCCGGCGACGGCCGAGGCGGCGGAGCCAACGGGATCGGGCTATCGCGAGACCGCGCACGTCCGGACCTACTACGAGACCGCCCGGTTCTGATCCGCCACGGGTGCGGGTTGCCGGTTCACGCCAAGCCCCGCGGGCGATACGCGCGGGGATGGTGCAGGGAGGGTTGAACATGCTCAGGAAGAAGACTCACGAGATGGTGCGCCGTCCTCGTCTGTCGACTTTCGCCGCGAGAACCGCCGAGAGAACTTATGACCGCCGGAGCTTCCTCCGGAATTCCGGTCTCGCCGTGGGCGGCCTCGCCGCCGCGACGGCGTTCTCCGGCGGCTCGGTCCGAAAGGCCGAGGCGGCGACGGCCGGCAAGGGTGGCGTGGAGATCATCCAGTCGATCTGCACGCACTGCTCGGTCGGTTGCTCGGTGATGGCCGAGGTCCAGAACGGCGTGTGGATCGGGCAGGAGCCGGGTTGGGACAACCCGTTCAATCTCGGTGCCCACTGCGCCAAGGGCGCGTCGGTGCGCGAGCATGCGCACGGCGAGCGGCGGCTGAAGTATCCGATGAAGCTGGTCGCCGGCAAGTGGCAGCGGCTCTCCTGGGAGGCCGCGATCAACGAAATCGGCGACAAGATGCTGGAACTCCGGCAGAAGTCGGGGCCGGACTCGGTGTACTGGCTCGGCTCGGCCAAGCACAGCAACGAGCAGGCCTACCTGGTCCGCAAGTTCGCCGGGTACTGGGGCACCAACAACGTCGACCACCAGGCGCGTATCTGCCACTCGACGACCGTCGCGGGCGTAGCCAACACCTGGGGCTACGGCGCGATGACGAACTCCTACAACGACATGCACAGCAGCAAGGCGATCTTCCTGATCGGCGGCAACCCCGCCGAGGCGCATCCGGTCTCGCTGCTGCACATCCTCAAGGCCAAGGAGCAGAACAACGCCCCGTTGATCGTCTGCGACCCGCGCTTCACGCGCACCGCGGCCCACGCCGACGAGTACGTGCGGTTCCGCTCGGGGACCGACGTCGGGCTGATCTGGGGCCTGCTCTGGCACATCTTCGAGAACGGCTGGGAGGATCGCGAGTTCATTCGCCAGCGTGTCTGGGGCATGGACCAGATCCGGGCCGAGGTGAAGAAGTGGACGCCCGAGGAGACCGAGCGGGTCACCGGCGTTCCGGGCGCGCAGCTGAAGCGCGTCGCTCGCCTGCTGGCGAACAATCGGCCGGGCACCGTCGTGTGGTGCATGGGCGGCACCCAGCACACCAACGGCAACAACAACACCCGCGCCTACTGCATCCTCCAACTCGCGCTTGGCAACATGGGCCGGGCCGGCGGCGGCACCAACATCTTCCGCGGCCACGACAACGTGCAAGGCGCCACCGACGTCGGCGTGCTCTGCGACTCGCTGCCGGGCTACTACGGCCTGGCGACCGGATCCTGGAAGCACTGGGCCCGGGTGTGGGGCGAGGACTACGACTGGCTGGTCAGCCAGTTCGGCTCGCAGAAGCTGATG
>CAYNFA010000366.1:0-4837 GCA_964396345.1 uncultured Thalassobaculum sp. | reverse complement strand
GAGGCAGAGCAAGGGCGTTCTGGGATCGTTCGGATCGCCCCAGTTGGCAACGTGCACCCGGCGGCCGGTCCGGTTGGTTACGAATCGCTCGATGGGGGCGGGGCTCATATCGTTCAGAGGTCGACCTGGGATTAGCGATCAACGGCGAGGTGGCAGACGATCGGATGCGGCTTGTTGATCCCCGCTTCCTCGACCGACCGTGGCGTGTCGACGCCAGCGTTGCGGCAATCCGCCTCCAGCATCCCGGGTGACGCGGCGGCCCGAGCCGCAGTCCAGATGCCGCCGGTACCAGGCCTCGTCAGGAAGCGGTTCGCCTTGGTACACCCCTCGACGCCCGGCAGCGGACGCGTCATGGCTTCCGATCTC
Source organism: uncultured Thalassobaculum sp. (assembly GCA_964396345.1). GTDB lineage: Bacteria > Pseudomonadota > Alphaproteobacteria > Thalassobaculales > Thalassobaculaceae > Thalassobaculum_A. Next base: position 4,471 of record CAYNFA010000366.1, on the reverse strand, counting down.
GGGACAGCGCCGCCTGCTGGCCATCGAGCAGGACGCCACAGCTGTAGACGCACCAGACCGCACGCGGTTGCCAGCTCTCCGGCGTGGGACGAGCGGCGGATTCCGGCAGTCGGTCGCGGTAGACATGCAGCCCCTCGAGGACCCGCTGGACATAGTTGCGGGTCTCGGAAAAGGGGATCTTCTCGATCCAGTCGATGACATCGACGTCTGGCGCCGCCGGATGACCGTTGCGGCTGATCCACTGGTTCACCCGGTGCGGACCGGCGTTGTAGGCGGCGATCGCGAGCACGTAGTGGCCGCCGAAGCGCTCCACCATGGCGGCGAGGTAGGCCCGGCCGAGGGTGACGTTGTAGTTGGGGTTGGCCAGCAGGGCGCCGATGTCGTAGTCGACGCCGACGCTCCGGGCGGTCTCCTTGGCGGTGGCCGGCATCAGCTGCATCAGGCCGCGGGCTCCGGCCCGACTGACGGCCTCCCGGTCGAATCCGCTCTCCTGGCGGATGATGGCGTGCACCAGCGCCGGTTCCGGAGCTTGCTCGGGCACCGGGTCGAGCAGGGGATAGCCGATGTCCACCAGGGCGGCGTTGCTGCGCGTGGCGCGTCGCGTCGCGTACACCGCGGTCGAGGTGAAGCCGCTCTGGGCCGCGAGTTGTGCGACCAGGAAGGACTCGTCCTCGTCGGCGGCGCGAAACGCCAGCGTCCGCAGGAAGCGCTCCGCCAGCTCGCGGCGGTCGACGCGGATCAGCGCGCGGGTGGCGCGGACGATGTCGCGCTGGTTGAACGCATCGACCCGCTGGTCCGGGATCGGCGGCGTCTGAGGCAGGGCGACCCGTGTGGCTCCGAGCCGGGCTGAGGCAAGCTGACCATAGAACGTCGTCGCGTGCTCGGCGCCGCGCGCGTACCACTGTCGGGCCTCGAGGTCGTCGCCGATCGCATCGGCGGCGCGCCCGGCCCAGTAGGCGGCGCGACCCCGGCTGATCGGCATCGAGACGTTCTCGTAGAGGACCCGGAAGTGCCGAAGGGCGTCAGCCGGCCGCTCCAGGAACCGAAGCGCGATCCAGCCGGCCAGCCATTCCGCTTCAGCGAAGGCGACGCCGCCGCGCTGGATGTGCGAAGCCGCCAGCAGATAGGCGTCCTGCATGTCGCCGCGGTCGAGTGCCTCTCGGATGTGCCAGGAGCGCTCGCGCCACCACAGCGTTTCGAACTCGGCCTTCGTCGGCGCCTCGAACAGCAATTCGCGAGCGGCCATGACCTGCCCGCGCTCCCGGCGCCAGCGGATCCGCTCGTACAGCAGTCCGGGGTGCTCGCGGAGAGATCTGGGCACCGCGTCGATGGCGGCATCCACCCCACCGCTTGCCTTTCGGAGGCGCAAGCGCGCGTCGGCCAGCTTGCGCCAGTCGGCCGAGACCAACGACAGCATCCTCGCTACCGCGTCAGCTTGGCCGCGCCACAGCAACTCGTCGAGGCGAGCCTCGTGATCGGTTGGCCGAAGATGGCGGCCATAGCGTGAGAGGAATTCCTTCTGCGTCTTCTCCCCGAGGTCGACTTCCCGCCAGGTGCGGCGCACCTCCTCCGACAGTTCCGTCTCGGGGCCGACACGGTCGAGCGCCGCGAGGTAGGCCAAGCGAGCGTCCCCGGTGCGGGGCCGATGCGCCTTGAACCACATGACCCGGGCCGAAGCCGGCAGGTTCGCGGGCATCAGGCCCTCGGCGAGCAGTTCGAGCTGCGGTTCGCCGGGCCAGCCGGGGTGACGGGTCAGGAACTCCGCGACGGCGGCGAAGTCGGTCTGGCGAGACTTGTCCTGCAGGCTCAGCCACAGCAGTACGGCGGCCAGGTTCGGATCGTTCGAGCGGCCTGCAACCGCCAGCGCCGCCGGCCACTTTCCCGCTTCGGCGAAGGCCAGGGTCGTCCGCCACGCAGCGTCAGCGGGTGCCAGCCGCCCTGACGCGTGGAGCGGGCGGGGAGTCGGCTGCGGCGGCAGGACGACTGTCGACGGGCGAACGGCCTCGGCGCTCGGCGCCGTAGCGGGGGAGACGGAAACCTTGATTGCCGGCCGGGGCTCGGGTCGAGGCACGGCATGGTCGGTGGCAGCCGCCCCGGTGGCTGCGGCGAGCGCACCCGCCACGACGACGGCAGCCACGCCGGGCCGAACCAGGCAGAGGAGAGGGAAGAGGTAGCCTGCTCGGCACGCTGACCTTGGCATCTTCGGCTCACCGCTCCGTTCGTCCGCTCTTCTGCAACGCAGCACACCATACCCCCTTCCAGGCTTCGGCGGGAGGGGCCCCGCAATCCTTGCCCCAGGTAAATCAGCGGCGTAAGGTCCGGCTCCGCGACATGTGATGTTGCCGTTCCGGGAGAAGGCCGATGGGATACGCGTTCGGAGAGCCGATGTTCAAGGGGTCGCTCGTGGCCCTCATCACGCCGTTCAAGAACGGTTCGGTCGACGAAGGCGCGTTCCGAAAACTCGTCGATTTTCAGATCTCCAACGGCACCCACGGTCTGGTTCCGGTCGGTACGACCGGCGAAAGCCCGACGCTTAGCCATGACGAGCACAAGCGGGTCATCGAGATCTGCATCGACGAGACCGGCGGGCGTGTACCGGTGATCGCCGGTGCCGGTTCGAACTCGACAGCAGAGGCGGTGGACTTCACCCGGCACGCCAGCGAGGCCGGTGCCAGCGCCGCGTTGCACGTGACGCCCTACTACAACAAGCCCACCCAAGAGGGGCTCTATCAGCATTTCAAGGCGGTGCACGACAGCGCCGACATTCCGATCATCATCTACAATATTCCCGGCCGCTCTATTGTCGACATGACGGTGGAGACGATGGCTAGGCTTGCCGAGTTGCCGCGTATCGTCGGCGTCAAGGATGCGACCTCCGACCCGGTGCGGCCGATCAAGACCCGGATGGCGATCGGCGCCGATTTCGCCCAGTTGTCCGGCGAGGACGCCTCGATCGTTCCGTTCCTCGCGCATGGCGGCCATGGCTGTATCTCGGTCACCGCCAACGTGGCCCCGAAGGCGCTGTCGGAACTGCATGAGGCGTGGCAGCGCCGCGACCTGGACACTGTGTTCGCGATCAACGAGCGACTTCAGCCGCTGCACGCGGCGCTGTTCTGCGAAACCAGCCCGGGACCGGTCAAATACGCCGCTAGTCTGATTGGTCTGTGCGAGGCGACCGCCCGCCTGCCGATCTGTGACATCGCGGAGTCCAGCAAGCGTCGCGTCGAGGATGGCATGCGGCACGCCGGGCTTTTGAATTGACCAGCCGGGTAAACTGAGCAAGGAACGAGAGCGTCATGGCGGGCAGCCAAGGCGCCCGCAAGGAAGTGGCGCGGAACCGGCGGGCGCGTTTCGACTACATGATCGAGGATACCGTCGAAGCCGGAATGATGTTGACCGGCTCCGAGGTAAAGTCGCTGCGCGAGGGCCGTGCGTCGATCAACGAATCCTATGCCGGCGAGGAGCGTGGGGTGCTGGCGCTGATCAACGCCCATATTCCCGAATACAAGCCGGCCGCCCCGTTCAACCACGAACCGCGCCGGATCCGTAGGCTGCTGGTCCACAAGCGCGAGCGCGATCGGTTGCTGGGGATGATCCGCCGCGAGGGCTATACCCTCGTGCCGATCTCGCTCTACTTCAACGACCGCGGCATTGCCAAACTTGAGATCGGCCTGGCGCGCGGCAAGAAGATGGCCGACAAGCGCGAGGATCAGAAGAAGCGCGACTGGGAGCGCCAAAAGTCGCGCATCATGCGGGAGCGCTCGTAGTCGATCGACCGCGTCCGGGTCACCCGTCGAACGCCACGAGCCGAACCACCGCCGTGCCGTCGCTGCCGAACGGGCAGGCGGCCACCGACAGCAAGTCGCCGGTACGCAGCGCGCCGGTCTTGCGCCGCTTCAGGATCGCGGAGGCTTCCAGCCGTCCGACCGCGGCGCCGGCAGCGACCGGACACTCGACCCGCAGGCGCAGCTCCCGGGTCGACGAGAAGTTCCGGAGCTGGATCTCCGCCCCACCGATCGTCACGCTGGCGGCGTCGGCAGCCGGTGCCGACTCGACTGACACCGACACCTGACCGTTGACGATCGGATCGGCGATCGCCGGGACCAGCACTTCGATCAGCAGGACCTTCGGCACGGCGGCGCTCCGATCAGAGGAAGCGGTGCCAGGCCTCGACCGTTTGCCGGTCGCCGCCCTGGTTTTCGATCGTGAAGTAGTAGACGAGTTCGTTCCGGGCATCGACGGACAGCTCGACTTGCCAGGACAATTGCGGCGCTTCGAGCGCCGACGGGATTGTCGGCAGCAGCCGCCAGTCCACCGCCCTGTCGGCCGGCCACCCACCGGTGCTGACCCGGGCTGTTCCGCGGCTGCCGACCTCGGTCGTGAACGTCCGGGTGTAGCCCTGCAAAGGCGGGCGATCGGGGTTTGGGGGTTCACGCGGCAGCGGGGCCGCCGGTTGAGTTGGGGTCGGATA
>CAYNFA010000365.1:0-4838 GCA_964396345.1 uncultured Thalassobaculum sp. | reverse complement strand
GCCGCAACTTCGTCGGCTCGGAGCCGGTTGCGGTGCTGCTCGCCGATGACCTGATCCTGTCGGAGAAGGGCTGCCTCAAGCAGATGATTGAGGCCTACAACCAGGTCGGCGGAAACATGGTTGCGCTGATGGAGGTGTCGCGGGAGCAGACCGCGTCCTACGGCGTCGTCAAGCCGGGTGACATCACGGACCGTCTGGTCGAGGTGCGTGGTCTGGTCGAGAAGCCGAAGCCGTCCGAGGCACCCTCGAATCTCGCGGTCATCGGCCGCTACATCCTGCAGCCGAAGGTCTTCGAGGATCTCGGACGCATGGAGAAGGGGGCTGGCGGCGAAATTCAGCTGACCGATGCGCTGGCGCGCCAGCTCGGACTGCAGCCGTTCAACGGCTACCTGTTCGAGGGGCGGCGTTTCGATTGCGGCAACAAGGTCGGCTTCCTCGAGGCCAACATCGCGTTCGCCCTGGACCGTCCCGACATGCGGGACGACGTCACGGCGTTCCTTAGGGCGTACGTCTGACCCAGAATCCGCGGGACGAAGGAGACCATTGATGCGCATCGCCATGATCGGCACCGGCTATGTCGGACTGGTGACCGGCGCGTGCTTCTCGGAGTTCGGCGTCGACGTCTGCTGCGTCGACAAGGATGCCGGCAAGATCCAGCGCCTGCGCGCCGGGGAGATGCCGATCTTCGAGCCGGGCCTCGATCAGCTCGTCGAGGGCAACGTCAAGGCCGGCCGGCTGTCCTTCACCACCGACCTGAAGGAAGCGGTCGCCGGCTCGGACGCGGTCTTCATTGCGGTCGGGACACCCAGCCGTCGCGGCGACGGCCACGCGGATCTCTCCTACGTCTACGCGGCGGCCCGCGAGATCGCCGACGCGGTCACCGACTACACCGTCATCGTGACCAAGTCGACAGTGCCGGTCGGCACCGGCAGGGAGGTCGAGGCGATCATCCGCGAGCGCCGGCCGGGCGCCGAGTTCGACGTCTGCTCGAATCCCGAGTTCCTGCGTGAGGGCGCGGCGATCAACGACTTCATGCGTCCGGATCGGGTGGTCATCGGCGCCAGCTCGGAGCGCGCCCGCGAGGTCATGCGCGCGTTATACCGGCCGCTCTACCTGATCGAGACGCCGATCGTGTTCACCTCGCTGGAGACCAGCGAGATGATCAAGTACGCCGCGAACACCTTCCTGGCGACCAAGATCACCTTCATCAACGAGATCGCCGATCTGTGCGAGAGGGTCGGGGCGGATGTTCACGACGTCGCCCGAGGCATCGGTTTGGACGGCCGGATCGGCCGCAAATTTTTGCACCCGGGCCCGGGCTATGGCGGCTCGTGCTTCCCCAAGGACACCCTTGCCCTGGTCAAGACCGCCCAGGACTACGGCGCGCCGCTGCGCATCATCGAGACCGTCGTCGACGTGAACGACCGGCGCAAGAAGGCGATGGCCGATCGGATCGTCGCCGCCTGCGGCGGGTCGGTAAGCGGCAAGACCATCGCGGTGCTGGGCCTTACCTTCAAGCCCAACACCGACGACATGCGCGACAGCCCGGCGCTCGCCATCATTCCGGCCCTGCAGGCTGCGGGGGCCGCGGTGCGGGCCTACGATCCCGAGGGCATGGATGAAGCCCGCAAGCTGATGGACGGCATCACCTACGCGCCAAGTGCCTATGAGGCGATGGACGGCGCCGATGCGGTCGCGATCGTGACGGAATGGAACGAGTTCCGGGGGCTGGACGTTGCCCGGATGAAGAAGCTGCTGAAGGCGCCGGTGCTGGTCGACCTGCGCAACGTGTACGATCCCAAGGACATGCGGGCAGCCGGTTTCGACTACACCTGCGTGGGCCGCGGCACTGACCGGCCGGCCCGCGCCGCTTCGGAGGCTGCCCAATGATCGGTGCCCATCGTTTCGACCCGACGATTTTGCGCGAGTACGACATCCGTGGCGTGATCGGAAAGACTCTGTCGACCGTCGACGCCGAGGCGATCGGCCGGGCGTTCGGCACGCTGATCGTGGCCGACGGCGGCCGCCGGGTGGCGGTCGGGCGGGACGGTCGACTCTCCTCGCCGGAGATCGAGGCGGCCGTGGTGGACGGCCTGAGGGCGGCCGGGATCGACGTCCTGCGGGTCGGCGGTTGCCCGACCCCGGGCCTGTATTACGCGGTCCACCAGTTGAAGGCCGATGGCGGCATAATGGTCACGGGATCGCACAACCCGCCGGACTACAACGGCTTCAAGATGATGATCGGGACCCGGCCGTTCTTCGGCAAGGATATCCAGGCGCTCGGCCGGCTCGCCGCCGAGGGCGCCTACGCCGAGGGCTCGGGCTCGGTCGAGACCGTCGACCTGCTGGATTCCTATGTCGAGCGGATGCTGAAGGATTACCGGCCGGGTCGCCCGCTGACGGTGGTCTGGGACTGCGGCAACGGCGCGACCGGTCCGGTTGTCGAAGCCCTGGTGGCCCGGCTGCCGGGCACCCACCGGGTGCTGTTCCCGGAAGTCGACGGCACGTTCCCCAACCATCACCCGGACCCGACCGTTCCGGAAACCCTCGAGATCCTTCGCGAGGCGGTCGCAGAGGCGGGGGCCGACCTCGGAATCGCCTTCGATGGTGACGGCGACCGCATCGGCGTCATCGACGAGAAGGGACGGGTTCTGTGGGGCGACCAACTGGTGGCGATCTACGCCACTGAGATCCTGGCCGAGCACCCCGGCGCCACCATCATCGCCGACGTCAAGGCCAGCCAGGTCCTGTTCGACCGAATCGCCGAGCTGGGTGGCAAGCCGCTGATGTGGCGCACCGGCCACTCGCTGATCAAGACCAAGATGGCTGAGACCGGAGCGCCGCTTGCCGGAGAGATGAGCGGCCATCTGTTCTTCAAGGACCGTTACTACGGCTTTGACGACGCGCTGTACGCTGCCATCCGGCTGCTGTCGCTGTTGGCCCGCGCGGACCGGCCGATGTCGGCGATGCGCGACGACCTGCCCGATGTGATCAACACCCCGGAGATCCGTTTCCCCTGTTCCGAGGAGCGCAAATTCTCCGCCGTCGCCGAAGTCAAGGCGGCGCTGGCGGCGCGCAACGGCGTCGAGGTCAACGACGTCGATGGCGTGCGGGTGACGTCGGAAGACGGATGGTGGCTGCTGCGGGCCTCGAACACCCAGGACGTGCTGGTGGCGCGCTGCGAATCCAAGACCGAGGCGGGCCTCGGTCGGTTGAAGGCCCAACTTCGGGCGGCGCTCGGCGGCGTCGGTATCGAGGCACCCAGCGATTTCTGACAGTGTCGACCGGGCCCTCGGCGTCATCAGAGTTCAGGGTAATCGGTCTCGGTTCCGGGTGATCGGCAGCAAGACGGGCGCCACAGTGAGGGAGGCGGGCCAGCGTGCGTGCCCGGCTCCCCGCCTTGTGCTCAGCCGCGGGAGCCGGACGCCAGCTCGATATCCGACCGCCCGGGCACCGGCACACAGGGAATCTGCTTCTGTTTCAGACTGAGGCAGGCCGACCGGGCTTCCGGTTCGCTGAGGCCGAGCAAGCGGGCCCGGTAGATCCGGCCAGTCCGGCGATCGATCGGCTCCACCAGCGCGTCCGCGCCGGTCAGCAGTTCGGACAGGTGGCCGCGCGCCAGAGCGATCGAGCGTTGGGCGCGGAGATCGGTGGAATAGGCGCCGACCTGGATGCCCCATTCAAGCCCCTCGTCACGGGACCCGGATTCGATTTCGGCGATAGCCTCGGTAACCGGCGGAACCAGCGCCGCCGCGTCGACCGTTACCGCCGACGCGTTGTCGGCGGACGCATCGAGGGAGGCGATTTGCACATTGCGTTCCGGACGTGGCAACGGCAGCGGCGGCACCACCGAGGCGACGCGGATCTCCGCCATCTTCTCAAAGCCGGTATCGAGGAGCTGCTTCATGTGACGGTCGCGAAGCGGCCCGCTCTTGCCGCCGAACACCACGCCGATCAGACGACGACCCTGGCGCTGCACCGAGGCGACCAAGTTGAAGCCCGACGCACCGATGTACCCGGTCTTGATGCCGTCGGTGCCTTCGTAGTGGCTGAGCAGCTTGTTGTGATTGTTGTAGGTCCGGCCCTTCCAGGTGAAGCTCGCGGTCGAGAAATACGCGTACTCCTGGGGGAAGTCCCGGCGCACAGCCAGCGCCAGCATCGCCATGTCGTAGGCGGTGGTGATCTGCTGGGGATGGTGCAGCCCGGAAGCGTTCCGGAACGTCGTGTTGCGCATGCCCAGGCGGCGGGCCCGCTCGGTCATCAGCCGACCAAACTTCGCTTCGCTGCCGCCCACCGCCTCGGCGACAACCACCGCGACGTCGTTGGCGGATTTGGTGACCAGCGCGTGTATGGCGTCGCGAACCCGGATGGTCTCGCCAGCCCGCAGCCCGATCGAGGACGGCGGCTGCCCGGCGGCGTGGGCCGACACCTTCAGTGTCTGGCTGAGCGACATCCGGCCATCGTCGATGGCTTCGAACAGCATGTAGAGCGTCATGATCTTGGTCAGCGACGCCGGATGCCGGCGCTCGTCACCGTGCCGGTCGAACAGCACCGTGCCGCTGTCGGCGTCGATGATGAGGGCCGCGTATTTGCTGGAGGCCTGGGCCACCGGTACCGCGGCCAGGGTCAAGCTGAAGAGACAGATCGCAACTGCCGCTAGCAAACGAGAGCCGCACTGCATCATGACCGTCACCCCGCGTGCCGTCGTCGAAACCGTTCGTCGGCACCGGGACCCCGCCCTGACACCCGACTAATCGACCGAATCCTAGAACCCAGATTAGGACTTGTCCATAACCAATTTTTTTAATGTGCATAGGCGCCAACCGAGAATCACCCTT
>CAYNFA010000364.1:0-4860 GCA_964396345.1 uncultured Thalassobaculum sp. | reverse complement strand
GAGGCACCGCCATAGCTCCGCGCCAATGTGCTGTCCGGCGGCCCACTGAGCGTCGAGCCATGGCAGGTACAGCTCGAGCGAGTTCTCCCGGATGCGGAAGACATCCGAGCGCTGACCGCGCAGCACCTTGCGGACGACGCCGCGGCTGCGGCCGGTGCGACGGACGATCTCCTTGATTGCGATCCCATCCTTCGCGAGCCCCAGAATGACGGCGTTGTCCTCCTCACGGCGAAGGTATCCTTCGTACTGAATCTGCTCGGCAGCCACGCTTGCGCCGTCGCCGGCTCCCGATCGGGAAGCAGGGCGATCGTCTTGCGCCGCTCCAGATCGCAAACGATGGTTCCATAGCGCTGGTTGCGCCGCCACGCCCAGTCATCGATGCCGATCACCGTGGGCGGGATCAAGTGCGGGGTGCTGCGCCGTCGCACGACCCGAAGGAGGGTGTCCTTGCTCACCGGCAGCATCAGCCGCTGGGCGAAGCTCGCCGATGGGCGCCCACCCAAAGCGAGGGCGAGGTGATAGACGATATGGTCGAGCCGCGCCGTTCGACGGGCCCAGGGCATCAGCACGTTCGGATCAAACCGCTCGACGAAGATCCGCCGCCCACAGAGCACCGCGTCACAATAGATATGACCGCGCACGTGATGAGGGGCGACCGCGAGGACATATTGCGCAAGGGACTGGACGACTATCTCGCGAAGCCGGTCAGTCGGGAGGAACTGCGCTCCGTCCTGGCACGCTGGCTCGGCCGGGAGCCTGCGGCGACAACCGTTGCCGGCATGGCTTCGGCGACCGCGCCCGCGAGCGACGACAGCTCGCAAGCGCGTTCCCTGATCGACAATCCGACCATCGAGGAGTTGCGCGGTGCCTCCGGCGACGCCCTGGTCGCAGAGGTGGCCGAACTGTTCGCCAAAGAATGCACGAAGCGGTTGAGAACAATGCGGGAGGCGGCGGCCGCCGGCGATCCCGGACCGGTAAGCGCCAACGCCCACGCACTCATGAGCAGTGCCGCGAGCCTCGGTGCGCTGGCCCTGTCGCGGCGCTGCGCTAAGGCGGAACGCGATGTCGACGGGCTGGTGGAGGCCGTCGAGCAGATCGAGACCCTGGCCATCGCCTCCGTCGCCGAGCTGCGTGCACTGATCGATCGCTGGCAATCGAGGGGCGTGGCCGGCTCCCCTACACCGTGATCCGGGCTGCCCGATTGCTTGTGAAGCCGGTCCGCGGGCATTGCGGGAGCAGCGCGAGCCTGATGGCCAGCGCACCCTGGCGCTTCTGCTTTGCGGCTGGCGGCAAGACGCGGAAGCTGCGGCATCGGCTCTCGACGGTCGCCGTGCCGACACTGCCCTGGCTGTCGCACACCTCGACGACGTCCTGGCCGGCCACGTGAATCACGGCGTCATCAGGCGTTCCACCGCCTTCTTCAACAATCGGCTGAGACGCAACCCTTTGTGCCCTCTTCGGCGTGCCCACCAGAATTTGGGCTCATCTGATGCTGACTCTCTGTCCGCCAAGCCGGAAACCGCACGGTGAAGGCCGTCCCGCGAGCTGGCGCGCTCTCGACCGAGACATCGCCATCACACGCTTCGACCAGCTCTTTGACCGTCGCAAGTCCGAGGCCGGAACCCTCTATCCGCGCTGACTGCCTGGCGTCGCGGCTGAAGCGCTGGAAGGCTCGCGCCTGCATCGCGGCATCCATACCGACGCCGCCGTCTGCAACCGTGATCTCGACCCCGCCGGAAGAGTTGAGGCGCATGCTGACCTTCACCCATCCGTGATCCACGTTGAATTTGAAGGCGTTGGACAGCAGGTTTTGCAAGATCCTGCATAGAACGCTTGTTGGAACGCGCAGTCGCGTCCCGTCTAGCGTGTCCGCCGTGCTCACCCGCACCTCAAGGGTGGCTGGGCCTAACGCAGCGATTTCCGCCGCAACGATAGCGGCGACGTCGAGCGGCGTCTCGCTCGGTGCATCTTGGCGCGGTTGGGCGCGGGCCTTCAACATGAGTTCTTCAAGGTAGCTGTTGATACGCCAGCCGGCGTCCTCCGCCCGGCGCAGAGTGGTGGTGTGTGCCGCCTCGGGATCGTTTGAGAGATGAATCTGCGCAAGTTGCACATAGCCCAGCACGCCATTGAGGCCCGAGCGTACGTCGTGCGCCAGCATCGCTGTGCGCGTGGCCAACTCCGACTCGGAAACAGCGTCAACCTCCTCGGTGACGTTCAGATGGTAGACGATCACGATGCGCGCGCCGGTAAAACTGTCGTGCGCCGTCGCGACGAGCTTGAACCACCGCTTCTGGTGTGGGGCGTGGCAGGGATAGCGATAGGTGAAGGCTTCTTCCGCGCCCGCGGCCACGCGCCGAAGGCCGACGGTTACAGCCTCGGAATCGCGTCGCTCCACGCCCTCGCTTTCCGCGCAGACAGCGAAATAGTTCTGTCCGACGAAGTCCGCTCCGTCGTAGTCGTTGGCCGCCGCGAAACGACGCCAAGCCCGATTTACAAAGAGAATGCGCCCCTCCGGATCGCACACCACCGCGCTGTCCGGCCAGGCGTCCAATTGCGCGATCAGCGCTGAAACCTCCACCACCAGTTCCGCGCCCACTGCGTTCTCGCCTCCCAACCCGACCGCCAAGGTTGTCGGCGGGAATAAGTGTTCCGATAAATTTCTTAAGGAAATGTAACGAGTGAACCGCGACGGGTGAGCCAGCATCCGGCCCGCTGCGGCTCCAGTTCGATCGCTGGGTGGGCTCTTCCATCATTTCCGATGCTCGTGACATGGCACAAGCAAAGGCCGGGATACCGCTACTAAAACGTGTTCTCACTCCCGCGTGGCCAAAGCGTTCCCGGAGTGTTGCAGATCCGCAACTCAGACACGAAAACTTGCAGCCGAAAAACGACGATTGTGTATTTTATTACAGGATCTTATGGGGTTCTGAATTTGCTGTCCCGAGCACCTGAAACTACTATGCGTCTCCATGATCTGAACCGCCAGAACGCGGTAGGAGGACGCAACGATGACCGCTCAGATTCCCGATACTTTTTACCATCGCGGGAAAACTCTCGATCTTTGCCACGACGTCCTGCGCCCCTATCTCCAGCGCGCCTTCGCAAGGACCGAAGGCCGGTGTTCTACGCGACGACGACCGCCTGCTGGCGCGGTTATGTCGCGACCTGGGAGATTCGTGACGACCTCCTGCATCTGGTAAGCCTCGAAGGCACGGTCGAGGCCGAGCAAAGGGTTGTCCCGATCACCCTGGAGGAAGCCTTCCCCTGGGCGGGTGAGACCATCCCCGCTACCTGGTTCAGCGGCGAGGTCCGATGCCCCGAAGGCCGCCTTCGGGAATACGTCCATCAAGGCTTTGCCAGCTTGTACGAGCGCGAACGCGTCTTGTACTTCCAGAAAGGCCGGCTCCTCAGCGAGCACCTCGTCCTCAATCCGCCCTTGCCGATCCTCTACCGGATCGCGCTGGACGGCACACGCGCCTGCGTCTCGGGCTTCGGATATTTCGCTGATGAACTGGAGGACCCGCTGGCGGGCCGCGAACTGAGCGAGGCCTACCTCGTCTGGGGCAAGGTCCCCGACGGCGGCGAGGATGACGAGGAAGGTTACTATCTCGGCGGGTATCTGACCCTGCCGCCGCCCGATCGTCAGCCAGACGGCACCGCCCGATGAGCGACGCCGGTCGGATGCCGAGTTCCAGCGGGGAGGCTGGGCGGATCGACCGTACCAGCAGCCAGCCGACCTGGTGATGATACAAGGCACCGCCGCCCAATCAGGCGGCGGTGCCATCGGAGGGAAGATCGAAGGCCACCGGGAACGCGACCCGACCCGACCCACATCGAAGAGCGTTAAAGCGACTTCAGGAACTTCCGCAGGTTCTCCGCCGTCCATCGCCGGCCCGTGGGCGTCCTGATGCCGTCGTCGTTCAGGGCCTTGGCAAGCGCCGCGTGAGTCGGGTGGACCGCCGTCAGGGCTTCGGCAGCTCTGGCAATCTCGGCGCGGCGCTCTGGCTTGGCCTGGGCGTGCGCCGCCTCGATCTCTCGCCACGCCCGAAAATGCTCCATTGGATCGAACGGCTCATCGCCGATCCGGATCCCGTCGGGGTACAGCAACTGGACCAGACCGTCCTCCTTCGCCAGCCGATCCCACAGCGGCCCATGCCGCCGCCACCTGAACGCCTCCGCGAAGTCCACCAGCATCAGGCGGGCGCCTTCGGCACGGCAGCGCGCCAGCAGCCGGTTGATCGTCGGCAGGATCTGCTCGGACCCGCGATCCGGTGCCAACTCGAGGAAGACCTCCTCGGCGACCAGCGTTCCGGCCTCGTCGGCGACCCAGCGGCGCACCAGGTCGCGCTGGTAGCGGATGGTCTTGCTGGCCTCGGCCGCGGCGTCGACGTCCTTCGGCAGGTCGGTGAAGCCGGCCCACGGCACCGGCAGCGTCCAGTAGAAGCCGATGAACCTCTGCATCCTCGTCCCCGGAAAATCCCGACAGATCCTCGATCGTCAATCTGATCGTGGCATCCCTTGGTCACGTCAAGCCAAGGGAGCGACACCGTGCGACAAACAACCCCCATCCACCTGCCCGAGCCAGCCGACCTCGCCGGAACCGTCGTCGACACCGTCGTCGAGGCCGGCGCCCTGCTGCGCGCCGAGTTTCACCGGCCCGGCGGACCGCGCGGCAGCCACGGCAAGGCCCCGATCGACAGCGAGATCGAGAGCTTCCTGCGCGCCCGGCTGACAACGCTGCATGCCTGCGGCTGGCACGGCGAGGAACTGCCGCGCGGCGCCGGAACCGGCCCCGACCGCTGGGTGGTGGATCCGCAGGACGGCACCCGGGCCTTCCTGAAGGGCCTGCGCGGCTCGGCG
>CAYNFA010000363.1:0-4871 GCA_964396345.1 uncultured Thalassobaculum sp. | reverse complement strand
ACCAGGTAGACGAAGGTGTCGCCGGACTCCGGGTCGAGCACCGCCAGCGTGCAGCGGAACGCCAGCGCGAACGGCGCGGTGTCGCCGGCGACCACCGCCAGATGGCCGGTCGCGGTGGTGGCGTCGGTCACGGCGGTCGGGAACGCCAGGGTGACGTGGGCGCCGATCCCAGGCGCCGGCAGCCGGGCGCCGTGGCGCCCGCGCAGCGCCGCGATCCAGGCGGCATCGGCCGGCTTCAGCCGCGGCCGCGCGATCACCGTCAGCGCCATCGCCGTGTCCCCGTCTCCGCGGCCAGGGTCATCCGGCCAGCAGGCCGGGGTCGAGGGTGCCGGCGAAGCTGGTCGCCACCGGGCCGGTCATCTCGACGTGGCCGTCCGGGCGCCACCAGATCTCCAGCGGCCCGCCGTCCAGCACCACGGTCGCCCGCCGGTCGGTCAGGCCGCGCCGGGCTGCCGCCACCAGCGCCGCGCAGGCGCCGGAGCCGCAGGCCTGGGTGATGCCGGCGCCGCGCTCCCAGACCCGCATGCGCAGGCGGTCGCGGGACAGCACGCTCACGAACTCGATGTTGGCGCGCTCCGGGAACATCGGGCTGCGCTCGATACCCGGCCCGACGCCCGCGAGGTCGATCGCCTCGGCGTCCGGCACGACGAACACGGCGTGCGGGTTGCCCATGTTGACGGCGGTGGCCGGTCCGAACGCCTCGGCCCCCGCTACCGTCACCGCCAGGGTGTCGGCCTCGGCGGCCAGCGGGATGGCGTCCCAGGTGAGGTTGGCCGGCCCCATGTCGACGGTGACGCGGCCGTCGCCGGCGTCGGCGCAGACCAGCCGGCCGGCGACGGTCTCGATGGCGACCTCGCGGTTTCCGGTCTCGCGCATCAGGATCGAGGCGACGCAGCGCGTCCCGTTGCCGCAGGCCTGGGCCTCCGAGCCGTCGGGGTTGTGGATCGCCATGTAGGCGGTGCCGCCGGCGCGCGGCGGCAGGATTGTCAGGAACTGGTCGTAGCCGACGCCGCGGCGGCGGTCACCGACGGCGCGGTACTGCTGCACCGACAACCCGGTTGGATGAGCGCGCGCGTCGACAACGACGAAATCGTTGCCGAGGCCGTGCATCTTGGTGAAGGCCAAACCGCTCATGACGGCAGATATAGAGACGGTGTAGGCTCCCGCGCAACCACGCCGATTCAGCATCCGAAGCTGCGGCATCTTAGGGAGAGACAAACCGATGATCATCGGGCACGAGCGCCTGACCGACCTGGTCACGCGCATGATCCAGGGGGCCGGCAGCGACCAGGCCGAAGCCGAGGCCGTCGCGAACAATCTGGTCGAGGCCAATCTGATGGGCCACGACAGCCACGGCGTCGGCCTGGCGCCGCGCTACATGAAGCACGCTCGCGCCGGCTCCATGAACCTCGGCGTCAAGCCGACGGTGGTCAGCGACAACGGCGTCTACCTGCTGCTCGACGGCAACATGGGCTACGGCCAGACCATCTGCCGCGAGGCGACCGAGATGGCGATCGCCCGCGCCAAGGACAAGGGTGCCGCGATCGTCGGCCTGCGCCGCACCCACCACATGGGCCGGATCGGCGCCTGGGGCGAGATGTGCGCCCGCGCCGGCCTGATCTCGATTCACTACGTCAACACCACCGGTCACCGGCCCTACGTGGCGCCGTGGGGCGGCTTCGAGTCGCGGTACTCGACGAACCCCTACTGCACGGCCATTCCGGCCACCGACAAGACGCCGATGATCGTGCTCGACATGGCGACCTCGCGGGTCGCCCAGGGCAAGGTCCGGGTCGCCTACTACGCCGGCAAGAAAACCCCGGCCGACGCGCTGATCGGGCCGGACGGCGTGCCGACCGACGACCCCAAGGTGATCTTCGAGGAGCCCTACGGGGCGATGCTCAGCTTCGGCCAGCACAAGGGTTTTGGTCTCGCGATGATCTGCGAGATCCTGGCCGCCGGCATCACCGGGGGCGGCACCGCCCGCGAGGAGCTGATGGACCAGGACACGATCTGCAACAACATGCTGATGATCGTGATCGACCCCGCCGGCTTCGGCGCCGAGATCCCGTTCCGCGACGAGATCGACCAGCTGGTCGAGCACGTCTCGTCGTCGAAGACCGCCGTCGGCTTCGACAAGATCCGCTTCCCCGGCGACCCCGAGCGCGAGGCGACCGCCGACCGCAAGGCCAACGGCATCTGGATCGACGACAACACCTGGGGCGAGATGCGGCGGGCCGGCCTCGAGGTCGGCATGACCGAGGCTGATTTCACCGGCTGAGGGATCCACGCCCCGGGCTCGAACGTTGCTTCGCCGGCGGCCGACTCGTGTCGCCGGCGAGCGCTCGGGCGCTTAGCCTCGCGCGATGCCGACACGCGGCAGACGGGAGCCGACCATGAGCGACAACGCCGGAGGACGCGGAGTGGACGAAGCCGGTCGGCTGATGCGGTTCGAGGCGAACAAGAAGTCGGTGCTGGTCGCCTACCTGCTGTGGTTCTTCCTCGGCTGGCTCGGCATCCACCGGTTCTACCTCGGCTACGTCGTCAGCGGCCTGATCCTGCTGGCGTGCTGGGCCATCGGGACGCTGCTGTCGGTGATCTATGTCGGCTTCGTCATCCTGGCGATCCCGGCGATCTGGTGGGTGATCGACCTGTTCCTGATCCCGGGCATGGCGCGCGAGCGCAACAACCAGATCATCGTCGAGATCGAGCGCGGGGCGCGCTGAGTCGATAACCCGCATTCGGCCCGTCCGAAGCGCCGCGAGTCGGGGTTTCCTTGACCCTCCGGGGTGGCGTGCGTATAAGCCCCTTCTCGGCGAAGCGTGAGCAGCTGGGACCTTAACGGGTTACGTCCGTTCTCGAGGGTTCGAGCACGGGCGCGTTTTCGTTTGGAGCGCCGTTGTGTTCGAGGGACTGAGCGAACGACTGGGATCGGTCTTTGACCGGCTGCGCAAGCGCGGGGCGCTGAGCGAGGCCGACGTCACGACCGCCATGCGCGAGGTCCGCGTCGCCCTGCTCGAGGCCGACGTCGCGCTGCCGGTGGTCAAGCAGTCCGTCGACCGCGTTCGCGAGCGCGCGGTCGGGCGCGAGGTGCTGCGGTCGGTCACCCCCGGGCAGATGGTCGTCAAGATCGTCCACGACGAACTCGTGGACATGCTCGGCTCCGACAGCCAGTCGATCAGCCTGAACGCCCCGGCACCGGTGCCGATCCTGATGGTCGGCCTGCAGGGCGGCGGCAAGACCACGACCACCGCCAAGATCGCCAAGCGCCTGAAGGACCGTGACCGCAAGAAGGTGCTGATGGCGTCGCTCGACGTCACCAGGCCGGCGGCGCGCGAACAGCTTCGGATCCTCGGCGAGCAGGTCGGCGTCGCCACCCTGCCGATCGTGCAGGGCGAGACCCCGACCGCGATCGCCAAGCGCGCCATGACCGCCGCCCGCCTGCAGGGCTATGACGTGGTCCTGCTCGACACCGCCGGCCGCACCTCGATCGACGACGGGCTGATGTCCGAGGCCCGGGCGGTCCGCGACGCCGTCAACCCGCACGAGGTGCTGCTGGTCGCCGACGCGCTGACCGGCCAGGACGCGGTCACCACCGCCACCAACTTCCACGAGCGGGTCGGCATCACCGGCATCGTGCTGACCCGGGTCGACGGCGACAGCCGCGGCGGTGCGGCGCTGTCGATGCGCGGCGTCACCGGCATGCCGATCAAGATGCTCGGCGTCGGCGAGAAGGTCGACGACATCGAGGATTTCCATCCCGAGCGGCTGGCCGGCCGCATCCTCGGCATGGGCGACGTCGTCAGCCTGGTCGAGAAGGCGGCCGAGTCGATCGACGCCGAGGAGGCCGAGAAGACCGCCGAGCGCATGATGCGCGGCACCTTTACCCTCGACGACATGGCGGCGCAGCTGCGACAGGTGCGCAAGCTCGGCGGCCTCGGCGGGATCATGGGAATGCTGCCCGGGGTCGGCAAGCTCCAGAAGCAGATGGCCGGAGCCAACATCGACGACCGCGTGTTGAAGCACCAGGAGGCCGTCATCTCGTCGATGACCCGCGACGAGCGCCGCAACCCGAAGCTGATGAACGCCTCGCGTCGCCGCCGCGTGGCGGCCGGCTCTGGCACCCAGGTCCAGGACGTCAACAAGGTGCTCAAGCAGCACCAGGACATGTCCCGCATGATGAAGCAGGTCGGCAAGATGGGCGGCAAGGGCGCGCTCGCCGGGCTGTTCGGCGGTGGTGGTGGCCCGGCGATGCCGGCGCCGCCACAGGCCGGGCGCGGCGGCGCCCTCCCGCCGATGCCGGGGGCCGGTGGCTTCCCGGGCCTCGGCGGTCCGCGCCTGCCCGGGCTCGGCGGCCTGCCGCCCGGTTTCCCCGGCAAGCGAAAGTAGCCGCCCGGGACGTCATTAACGAACCAAAACGATCAACTCCAGACTGCGCGATCACGAAAGGACCACCCAATGTCTCTCCGCATCCGCCTGGCTCGCGGCGGCGCCAAGAAGCGCCCGTTCTACCGGATCGTCGTTGCCGAGGCGACCAGCCCGCGCGACGGCCGCTTCGTCGAGAAGGTCGGCACCTACAACCCGATGCTGCCGAAGGAGCACGCCGACCGCCTGATCCTGAAGGCCGAGCGCGTCCAGCATTGGCTCGGCGTCGGCGCCCAGCCGACCGACCGGCTGCACAAGCTGCTCGGACAGGCCGGCCTGATGGAGCCGTTCAAGTTCGGCGAGCAGCCGAAGAAGTCGGCGCCGGGCAAGAAGCGCACCGAGCGCGAGGCCGAGGCCGCCGAGAAGGCGCAGCGCGCCGCCGAAGCCGCCGCCAAGGCCGCCGAGGCGCCGGCCGAGGCCTGAACCCCGAAGGGTGACGGAGGCCG
>CAYNFA010000362.1:0-4873 GCA_964396345.1 uncultured Thalassobaculum sp. | reverse complement strand
CATCGGCGACGACACCGCCGTCGTCATGCTGACCGAGACCAACTTCAAGACCGGCGCGGTCTTCGACATGGCGGCGGTCACGGCGGCCGCCCACGCCGACGGCGCTCTGACGCTGTGGGATCTGGCGCATTCGGCCGGGGCGTTTCCGGTCGACCTGAACGGTTGCCGGGCCGATTTCGCGGTCGGCTGCTCCTACAAATACCTGAACGCCGGTCCCGGCGGCCCGGCCTGGCTGTTTGTCGCCTCGCGTCACCAGGCGGTCGCGCATCAGCCGCTGACCGGCTGGCTCGGCCACGCCTCGCCGTTCGACTTCGTCCTCGACTATCGCCCGGCCGAGGGCATCCGCCGGCAGGTCTGCTCGTCGCCCGGAGTGCTCGGGCTGGTGGCGCTGGAGGCCGCGCTCGATGTCTCGCTGGACGCCGACATGGACGCATTGCGCCGAAAGTCGGTCGCGCTCGGCGACCTGCTCATCGACTTGGTCGAGCAGGAATGCGGCGGTGCGGGCGCGCGCCTGATCTCGCCGCGCGACGCCGGTCTCAGCCCGCCGTGGCGGCGAGGCAGCCAGGTGTCGTTCGCGCACCCCGACGGCTACGCCATCGTGCAGGCGCTGATTGCCCGCGGCGTGGTCGGCGACTTCCGCGATCCCGACGTCATGCGCTTCGGCTTCGCGCCGCTGTACCAGCGCTACACCGACGTTTGGGATGCGGTGGCGGCGATGCGCGCCGTGCTGGAGGCGGGCGAGCATCGCGCCGAGCGTTACCAAGTGCGGGCCTCGGTGACCTGAGGGTGGCGGCGGGTTGAGCGCTGCCGCCGGCGGAGCGGCAGCTGGATTGGCTCGCGCGTCGCTTGGCCGGGATGACAACAAGAGGGCGGCGGCTCCGGGCTGTCCCGAAACCGTGCCGTGCGGCCCCTCCGACGTATTCGATCGTAAACCGCCGCCGGCGTAGCCATGTCTGGTCATGTCCAGGCGTTAGCAGCGAACGCCGGCCCTTATCGCGACCGGCCGAGCCGGTCGCAGGAGATTCCATCATGCGGCTCAGCGTCGGCTACGAACTCATCTACGACCTTCCGCAGCCGACGCCGATGATGTTGATGCTGAACATCCACTTCTCGCGTGCCGCCGATATCGTCGACGCCGACCACCTGACGGTCGACCCGGCGGTTCCGGTGGCGACCTACCGCGACACGTTCGGCAACTGGTGCAGCCGGCTGGTGGCGCCGGCCGGGCGGATGCGGATCCACACCAGCGCCATCCTCGACGACAGCGGCGAACCCAACCGGGTCGACCTGTCGGATCCGCAGCATCCGGTAGAGGATCTCCACGATGAATGCCTGATGTTTCTGCTCGGCAGCCGGTACTGCGAAACCGATCGCCTGTCGGACACGGCGTGGTCGCTGTTCGGCAACGGCCCGGTGGGCGCGGCGCGGGTGCAGGCGATCTGCGACTATGTCCACAACCACATCGTCTTCAACTACGACAACGCCCGCTCAACCCGGACCGCCTGGGATGCCCTCAACGAGGGCCAGGGCGTGTGCCGCGACTACGCCCACTTGGCGATCACGCTGTGCCGCTGCATGAACATTCCGGCGCGCTACTGCACCGGCTATCTTGGTGACATGGGCACACCGCTGCCTCATGGAGTTCCGGATTTCGCGGCCTGGTTCGAGGCCTATGTCGGCGGGCGCTGGCAGGTGTTCGACCCACGCAACAACGTCCCGCGGATCGGCCGGGTGCTGATCGCGCGCGGCCGCGACGCGGCCGACGTGGCGATCAGCAACACCTTCGGCCCGAATACCCTGGCGCGGTTCACTGTGTGGACCGACGAGATCGCGGCCGCCGCCGCCGCCCCGCCCATGTCCGGGTCCGGCCGACCGACATGAACGACGGCGGTATCCGGCCGGAGCCGGCCGGTAGCCTGCTGACCGTGCGGCATATCACCGTCTATCGCTACCGCGAGCCGGTCCGGCTCGGCGAACACCGCATGATGTTCCGCCCGCGCGAGAGCCACGACCTTCGCCTGCTGGAGTCGCGCCTGGATATCCTGCCGCGGCCCGCGGCCCTGCGCTGGCTGCACGATGTGTTCGACAACTCGGTGGCGATCGCCTCGTTCACGGAGCCGACCGACGAACTGCGTTTCGACAGCACCGTCACGCTTGAACACCACGTAACGGCGCTGCCGGACTACGCGCTGGAGGCCGAGGCCCGGGCCTACCCTTTCGCGTACCCCGAGGAGGACCGTCCCGACCTGGCCGGCGGGATGGTCCGGCGCTATCCGGATCCCGATGTCGATCGCTGGGCGGCGCGGTTTCCGGGTGAGTTCGGCTCGGCCGGCACGCTCGGGCTGCTGCACGCGATGACCCGAACGGTCCGGCGGGAATTCGACTACGAGCGGCGATCGGAGAAGGGCGTCCAGACGCCGGGGGAGACGCTGCGCCGGGGCCGGGGCAGCTGCCGCGATTTCGCCCTGCTGATGATGGAGGCGGTCCGGTCGCTCGGTCTCGCGGCGCGCTTCGTCAGCGGCTACATCTTCATGCCCGAGGCTGGGCCGGCGTTGAACGGCGGCGGGTCGACCCACGCCTGGCTGCAGGTCTACCTGCCGGGCGCCGGCTGGGTCGATTTCGACCCGACCAACGAGATCGTCGGCAACCGTAACCTCATTCGCGTCGCGATGGCCTGGGACCCCCGGCAGGTGCTGCCGCTGTGGGGCACCTACTTCGGCCCGCTCGGCGCCTCGCTGGGCATGACGGTCGAGGTCGCCGTGTCCGAGGAACCACCGCTCGTTCGATGAGGTCCGGGGGATCGGCGGGCTCATGTGATCGGCGCCCTCAATCCACCCCGCCGGACTCGCCATCATCCGGGCCGGCCAGCGCCCCGGCGCGGTCGCCGAGTCGGTCGAGGAGCCGATCGAGGATCCGGCGCTCGTCCTCGGTGAAGCCGTCCAGCAGGATTGCCTCGCGCGACCGGGCGAGCGGCACGATCTCGCGATACACCTCGGCACCCCTGGCGGTCATGGCGACGCTGGCACGCCGGCGGTCGGCGGGGTCGACGCGTCGGCTGACCAATCGGGACGCGGTCAGGCGCTGAATGGCGCGGCTGACCTGCACCTTGTCCATGGCGGTTCGGGCGCGGATCTCCGCCGAGGTCGCCGGGCCGCGATCGCCAAGGATCGCCAGCACCCGCCACTCCGGAATGGTGATCCCGAAGCGGTCGGCGTACAGCCGCGCGATCGCCCGCGACACGGTGTTGGCCAGCACGCTCAGCCGGTAGGGCAGAAAGCGGTCGAGCACCAGGCCGTCGTCGTCGGCCGGGGCAACGTCGGCCGGGGCGACGTCGGAACGCTCCGGCCCCGCAGACGTTTCCAGACGGCTTGCGAATGGTTTCAAGTGAAACTATTCTCCAGTTTCGTTGCAGATGAAACTAACACGCCGCCGGTCGCCGCGCGAGATCGCGCCCGCGGGCCGCGGCGTCGGCAACACAAGGAGGCACGCGATGGCCGAGGCCACCCGCCCGCCGGTGCCCCAGGGCACGGCCGAGAACCCGATGGCGACCGACGGCTTCGAATTCGTCGAGTACACCGCCCCCGACATCGCCGACCTCGACCGGCTGTTCACCGCCATGGGCTTCCGCCCGGTCGCCCGGCACCGCTCCAAGAATGTGACGCTGTACCGCCAGGGCGGCGTCAACTTCATCGTCAACGGCGAGCCCGACAGCTTTGCCCAGGCCTTCGCCCGGGTGCACGGCCCGTCCTGCTGCGCGATTGCCTTCCGGGTGAAGAACGCGGCCGCCGCCTTCGAGCGCGCGGTGGCGCTGGGGGCCAAGCCGTTCCAGGGCAAGGTCGGGCCGATGGAACTCAACATCCCGGCGATCCACGGCATCGGCGACAGCCTGATCTACCTGGTCGACCGCTACGGCGACCGCACGATCTACGACGTCGACTTCGTGCCGGTGGCGGGCGAGGCGCAGGATCCGGAGGGCGTCGGCCTCACCTACATCGATCACCTGACCCACAACGTCCACCGCGGGCGCATGGCGACGTGGGCGGAATTCTACGAGCGGCTCTTCAACTTCAAGGAGATTCGCTACTTCGACATCGAGGGCAAGCTGACCGGGCTGAAGTCCAAGGCGATGACCAGCCCCTGCGGCAAGATCCGCATCCCGATCAACGAATCCTCCGACGACAAGAGCCAGATCCAGGAATACCTCGATCAGTACAAGGGCGAGGGCATCCAGCACATTGCCCTCGGCAGCAACGACATCGCTGCCTCCGTCGACGGGCTGCGCGGTCTTGGCATGGGCTTCATGGACGCTCCGCCGGCGACCTACTACGAGATGCTGGACGAGCGCCTGCCGGGCCACGGCGAGGACGTGGCGGGCCTGCGGGAGCGCGGTATCCTGATGGACGGCGCGCCGACCGAGGATGGCGGCCGGCTGCTGCAGATCTTCACCAAGACGGTGATCGGGCCGATCTTCTTCGAGCTCATCCAGCGCAAGGGCGACGAGGGCTTCGGCGAGGGCAATTTCCGGGCGCTGTTCGAATCGATCGAGCGCGATCAGGTCAAGCGGGGAGTGCTGAAGGAATGAGGGACTACATCCGCCTCTCGAAGGTCGAGGGCACCGCGTCGCGCCAGGCGCACACCGACCTGCCGGAGGGCACCTACGAGCGCGAGATGTCCAAGGAGGGCTTCTTCGGGCCGGCCGCGCACCTCTACCACCAGCGCCCGCCGACCGGCTGGATCGACTGGGAGGGACCGCTGCGGCCCCGCGCCTTCGACCTGAACCGGTTGAACCACCGGCCGAACTCGCCGTTCAAGGCGGCGGCGGTGCTGCACAACGCCCACGTCAAGCTGCGGTTCTGGCGGGCGTCGGGCAAGA
>CAYNFA010000361.1:0-4880 GCA_964396345.1 uncultured Thalassobaculum sp. | reverse complement strand
GCACGAAATCCGCGAGCTCGCGGAAATCGTAGGTGCAGTCGGCGTCGCCCATCAGCACCCAGCGGCCGCGGATGAACGGGATGGCGTCGATGTAGGCGCGCCCGAGGCCGCGCTTCGGCACCTTCAGCACCCGGCCGCCCTTGGCCAGCACGATCTCCGGGGTGTGGTCGGTGGAGCTGTCGACGATCAGGATCTCGCCGGCGACGCCGGCCTTGGCCAACCCCTCGCGGCACCAGTCCATGAACTCGCCGACCACCCGCTCCTCGTTCAGGGCCGGCACGACGATCGACAGGACCGGGGCGGCGACGTCGTCGTCCGGCACGAACAGGGCCTGGTCGTTCGGCCCGATCTCGGCGGGTGCGCGTCCGGGAATCGCGTTCAAGTGTCGGTCGCCTCGCCAGTGATCGCTGGTGCCCGCCGGGCGCGCGGACCATACGGATTTCACCGGTCGCGAACAAGACGGGCCGGTTGGTCGCCGCTGCGACCGCGAGGCGGCGGGTGGGCCCCGGGTCGCCGCTGCACGCCGCCCGGGGTGACGACGCTGGGTTGGGGCGAGGCGGGGCCTCTCACCCCGCCCCTGGCCACGCCGCCGCGAAGGCGCTAACCATGCCCGACGTATCGAGGGAGGGCGCGGTGGTGCGCGGCACGTCGTTCGGGCAGGACTGGGTTCCGACGCCGGTCGACCGGTTCGGGATCTGGCTGTCGTCGCGCCGCATCGAGCGGGCGCTGGCGCCGGTCCGGGGAGCCCGGCTGCTCGACATCGGCTCGGGCTTCCACGCGACCACGGCACGGCGCTTCGTCGGCCGCGCGGCCGCGGTGACGGTCGTCGACCTCGCCCTGTCCGACGCGCTGAAGGCCGACCCGGCGATCGCGTGCTTCGAGGGCCGGCTGCCCGAGGCGCTCGACGCAATCCCGACGGCGTCGATCGACCGCGTCGTGTTCAACAACGTGCTGGAGCATCTGTGGGAGCGCCAGCGGGCGCTCGACGCGGTGCATCGCGTCCTGGCCCCCGGCGGCGTCGCCTTCGTCAACGTGCCGAGCTGGCGCGGCAAGACGGCGCTGGAGTTCGCCGCCTTCCGGCTCGGCGTCAGCCCGCCGGCCGAGATGGACGATCACAAGGTGTATTTCGATCCGCGCGACCTCTGGCCGCTGCTGGTCGCCGCCGGCTTCAAACCGTCGGCGATCACCTGCCGGCGCCACAAGTTCGGCCTGAACACCTACGCGGTGTGCCGCAAGGCGTGAGGGCCACCGGCTGCAGATCAGAGGGCGATGACCGTTCGAATCTCGTCGTAGTCGGCGTGCAGCCCGTCGGCGCCGCGCTCGACCAACCCGACCGATTCCAGCGCGGCCACGTCGGCGTGAACCCGCTTATAGTCGCGCCCCAGCTCGCGGGCCAACGCCCGCACGCTCGGTGCGGCGCGCTGGTGCAGATGCCGCAGGATCTCGTGCCGCTTGTCGGTCATGACCGAAGCCAGCCCCGACCACGACACGAAGGTGACGTTGTCCTCCGCCTCGGCAGCCTCGTCGCGCTGGGCCCTGCGCCAGGCCTCGGCGACCCGACGGGCGGCGTCTTCGAGCGTCCCGCCCACGATGATGTTGCGCTTCGTCACGACGACCTCTCCCGGTTCACGTCCGCCAAGAAATCGGCCAGCAGCCGCTCGACCGACTCGAAAGCGTAGGGCTCTTCCGACGCCCTGTCGTGGCGATGGTCTCCCTTGCCGCGCTCGTTGTCGTAGCCGACGATCCGTTCGCCATCCACGACATAGACGAGGCAGTATTTGAGGCCGTGCCCGGTCGGAGGCACCGGCTCCGGCACACGCCACACCACCATCTCGACCAGCCCGCCGTCCGGATAGACGACACGCTCTCGAACGACCAGAACGGCCCTGGGTCTCGCCGGCCTCATGCGGGCGCATCTTGCCACTGTCTTTTGATGGCGTCGAGCGCCATATGGCGAAAATCGCCACCGCCTACCCGCCGTCGCGCCGCGCCCCGGTCATCCACAGCACGGCACCCGGCAGCGCCAGCATCAGCACCACCAGCCCGAAGGCTACCGACAGCGACAGCGCGTCGGCGGCCGGCACGCCGAAGCCGGCGAGGGCGGTCACCAGCGCGCCCTCGCGCACCCCCCAGCCGGCGAAGCTGGCTGGGACGACCGCGGCCAGCAGGGCGATCGGCACCACCACGACGATCGCCAGCGGGGCGATCGCCAGGCCCATGGCGGCGGCCAGCGTCGCCATCGCCGCCATCGAAGCGACGTGGCCGGCGAGCGACCACAGGATCACCGCCAGCACCCGACCGGGCGGCCAGGCGGTGGCGCGGGCGTCGTCCAGGATCGCCCGGAGCGGCCCCGGCAACCGTCGGGCGATGGTGGTGGGTGCGAGCCGCAGCAGCACCAGGACGCCGGCCAGGCCGACCACCGCCGCGAAGCTCGAGGCGGCGGCAAGGCCGAGTCGCGGCGCCGCCTCCGGCAGCAGCCAGGGCCACACCGGTGCGGCGAACAGCACCAGCGTCACCAGCCCCCAGAGCCGCTCCAGCAGCACCCCGGAGGTTGCCTTGCCGAGTGGCAGGCCGGCGCGGTTGGCGCCCCAGATCCGCATGGCGTCGCCGCCGACCGGCGCCGGCAGCACCTGGTTGAAGAACAATCCGACCAGGCTCAGCCGCAGCAGGGTGGCGAGCGCGAGTGGTGCTGCGATGGCGTGCTGAACCACACCCCAGCGCGCCGCCGTCGCCGGGATCAGCGTGGCCAGCACCAGGGTCGCGGCGACCGCGCCCGGGATGCCGATGGCGCCCAGCCGCGCCCGCACCTCGCGCAGGTCGACCTCGGTCGCCAGCCAGCCGAGCAGCCCGAGCGTCACGGCGGCCTTCAGGGCGAGGATCAGGTAGGCCCTCACGGCGCGTCGACCGCGCCGGCGGCGATCGCCGCCTCCAGCTCGGCGAGGCCGGCGTGGCTGCCGACCTCCCAGAACCGGGTTGCGACCGGATAGGCGGCGAGGCCGCCGGCTCGGCTCAACCGGTAGAGCGGCTCGGCGAGGTCGACCGCCTCGCCGGCCGGAACGTGCGCGGCGACGAAGCCGCGGGTCAGCGCCAGCATGCCGTAGTCGATGTGGTCGAGCGCCACATCCGGGTGCCGGCCGCGCTTGTCGTACAGCAGGATGCGGCCGTCGCGGATTGCGACGTTGGAGCCGTCCCAGCGCCCGTCGTTGCGGAACACCGTCATCAGCGCCGCCGCCCCCGAGGCGGCCAGCGCCGCCATGACCGGGCGCAGGTCGATCGGCAGGTAACTGTCGCCGTAGGTGACCAGGAAGCGCTCCGCCAGCAGCCCGGCGTCGAGGGCAACCCGCAGCGGCCCGCCGGTGCCGAGCGGCTCCGGCCCGTCCTCGACGTAGTCGACGGCGAGGCCGAAGCGCCGGCCGTCGCCGACGTGGTCGCGGATCCTGTCGCCCAGGTGGCCGATCGAGTAGAGGATCCTGGTGGCACCGCCCGCCCGCAGCAGGGCGAGCTGGCGTTCGGCGAACGGCCGCCCGGCGACCGGCACCAGCGCCTTCGGCAGGCTGTCGGTCAGCGGCGCCAGCCGGGTGCCCTTGCCGCCGGCCAGGATGATGACTTGCATGGCGTCAGTCCCGGATCACCACGCGGGCGCCGTCGAAGTCGAAGGCGAAGCGCACCTCGCTCAACCCCTCCGCGGTCATCGCCCGGCGCACGCGGTCGGGATCCTCGGCGTAGAACATCAGGAAGCCGCCACCGCCGGCGCCCACCAGCTTGCCGCCGACGGCGCCGTGGTTGCGCGCGATCGCGTACAGGGCGTCGATGCGCGGGTTCGACATGCCACCGGAGCGGGTCTGCTTGATGCGCCAGTGCTCGTCCATGATCCGGCCGAAGGCCGGGGCGTCGCCGGCTTCCAGCGCGGAGCGGATGCGGCCGCCGAGATCCTTGATGGCGTGCAGGTTTTCGACCATCGCCGGGTCGTCGGCCTCCAGTCGGGCGCGATGCTCCTTCAGCACGTCGTCGGCGCTGCGCGAATAGCCGGTGAAGAACAGCAGCAGCCGGCTCTCCAAATCGTGCAGGGTGGCGAGCGGCAGGGCCAGCGGGCTGACGCGGACGTGGCCGTCGGCGGCGAAGTCGAGACAGGTGATGCCGCCGAACGCCGCGATGTACTGGTCCTGCTTGCCGCCCGAGCCGCCCAGACGGTCGATCTCGATCTCGCACGCCTCCTCGGCGAGCGCGTGCGGCGTCACCGGGGCGCGCTTGAAGGCGTAGAGCGCGCGCAGCAGCCCGACCGTGAAGGTGCCGGACGAGCCGAGCCCGGTGCCGGCCGGGATGTCGGCCATCGACACCAGTTCGATGGCCGGGCCGACGTCGTGGCGGGTCAGCGCCTCGCGGATGATCGGGTGGCGGATCTGGTCGGGACGATCGACCCGTTCCAATTCCGAGTACTTCACGAAATAGTCCGGCCGGAAGGTGCGGTTGAGCGCGATGTAGACGTAGCGGTCGATCGCCGCCGAGATCACGAGGCCGCCGTGCCGCTCGTAGTACCAGGGCAGGTCGGTGCCGCCGCCGCCGATCGAGACGCGCAGCGGGGTCTGGGTGATGATCATGGACGCTCCTCGGCCGCCGGGTCGGCCGCGCTTGCGCGGCATCCGGTTGAACCGCCGCCCGTCATCGGCGACAAGACGACTCGCGTCAACCGTGGTGAGCGTTCCGCCGGCTTCGGCGCTTGCCCGCACCGACCCGACGCCCGTAGACAGGGGGCACGATCCGGGTGGAGGGCACCCGGGTGCCGGAGGAACCGAATGGCCCGTGATTTCAGCGCCGAGCTGCGCGCCCTCATCTCCCTGCCGGTGTTCTTCGTCGGCGGGCTGCCGCGCTCCGGCACCACC
>CAYNFA010000360.1:0-4897 GCA_964396345.1 uncultured Thalassobaculum sp. | reverse complement strand
GGGCCCTCGGTGACATGGCTCGGCGGAGCGTCCAACTCGGCCGGGGCTGGCTCGGCCCGGAGGGCGCCGGCCGGGGCCGGCTCGGGAACCGGCGCCATCCGAGCCTGAGCGGAGGGCTCGGCAGTTGGGGTCTGAGTCGTGGCGGAAGGGGCGCCTGAACGGGCCGGAGCCGGGGCAGAGGCGCCGCCGGCGCCGTCGGTCAGCAGTCGCACCAGGTCCGCCGGGTCCGGAAGGTCGGCGGCATAGCCGAGACGGATCAGCACCATCTCGGCGGCGGCTATCGGAGCCGTCGCGTGCTGGACCTCGCCGAGGCCCTTGGC
This sequence comes from uncultured Thalassobaculum sp., assembly GCA_964396345.1. Taxonomy (GTDB): domain Bacteria; phylum Pseudomonadota; class Alphaproteobacteria; order Thalassobaculales; family Thalassobaculaceae; genus Thalassobaculum_A. Next base: position 4,577 of record CAYNFA010000360.1, on the reverse strand, counting down.
CAGCATCTGCCACGACCGGGTGAGCGCCGGCACCGGCAGCGTCTCGGCCAGCCGACGGCCACGGTCGCGCTCGGCCTCGCCGAGGTCGTTGGCGCCGGCCGCCTTCGGGGCCGCCTTCATGCGCGTCACGGTGTGGGTCAGTTCCATGAGGTCCTGGATCACCACCACCGGGTCGGCGCCGCCGTCGTACAGCATCCGCAGCAGGTCGAGCGCGTCGGCGATGCGTCCGGCCATGACCGCCTCGAAGAGGTCGTAGACCCGCTCGCGGTCGACCAGACCGAGCATGTCGCGGACCTGCGCGGCGGTCACCGGGCCGGTGGCCAGCGCCATCGCCTGGTCGAGGATCGACAGCCCGTCGCGGGCCGAGCCGTCGGCGGCGCGCGCGATCATCCGCAGCGCCTCGGCCTCGGCCTCGACACCCTCGGTCGCGCACACCTTCTCGAACAGCGCGGTCAGGACCGGGACCTCGATCCGGCGCAGGTCGAAGCGCTGGCAGCGCGACAGCACGGTGACCGGGATCTGCCGGATCTCGGTGGTGGCGAAGATGAATTTCACGTGCTCCGGCGGCTCCTCCAGGGTTTTCAGAAGCCCGTTGAAGGCGGGCTTCGAGAGCATGTGCACCTCGTCGATGATGTACACTTTGTAGCGGGCCGACACCGGGCGGTAGCGGACGCTCTCGATGATCTCGCGGATATCGCCGATGCCAGTGCGCGAGGCGGCGTCCATCTCCAGGACGTCGACATGGCGGTCCTCCGCGATCGCCCGGCAATTGTCGCACACCCCGCAGGGCGTCATGGTCGGTCCGCCGGCGCCGTCCGGGCCGGAACAGTTCAAGCCCTTGGCGACGATGCGGGCGGTGGTGGTCTTGCCGACGCCGCGCACCCCGGTCAGCACGAAGGCGTGGTGGATGCGGTTCTGCGCGAAGGCGTTGCGCAGGGTTCGCACCAGGGTTTCCTGGCCGACCAGATCCTCGAAGGTCTGCGGTCGGTACTTGCGGGCCAGCACCCGGTATTCGGCCGCGGGAGCGGGAGTGTCGGCAGGGGAGTTGGCGGGGGCGACGGCGTCGGTCATGCGGAGATCATAGGGCGCCGCGGCGAGCCGTGAAACCGACGATGCGGGGGATCGGTCGATCCAAGGTGGAAGGCCGGCAGCGACCCGGACCGAAACTCGTTGCGGCTGCTTCCTTCCGGACCTGACCGGGTTGGCGAGGAGCCCGTCCACGCCGACCTTCCAAGGGCGGATATAGAGGGCGGGCGAATGGGGCGCAAGTGCGCCGGCCGCTTGTGCATCGAAGCGCCGCCGCCTAGCCTCGACCGACGCTCGATACGGAGGCGCCGTGATGCATGTCCGCGACATCCTGAGGGTCGGGCCGGTGATCCCGGTGGTGACCATCGACGACGCGGCGCAGGCCCCGGGACTTGCCCGGGCGCTGTTGACCGGGGGTATCCGGGTGATCGAGGTGACCATGCGCACCCCGGCCGCCCTCGACGCCGTGCGGGCGATCCGCCGGTCGGTGCCGGAGGCGATCGTCGGTGTCGGCACCCTGCTCGACGCTGAACAGATCGGCACGGCGCTGGACGCGGGCGCCCAGTTCGCGGTGTCACCAGGCTTCGATCCGGTGCTGGTCGCGGCCGCGGCGGCCGCCGGCCTCGCCTACCTGCCAGGCATCCAGACCGTTTCCGAGGCGATGGCGGCCCGGCGGGCCGGGATCGACACCCTGAAGTTCTTCCCGGCCAAGGCGGCGGGCGGGACCTACGTCCTCGACCAGATCCGGCCGGTGATGCCCGAATTGGCGTTCTGCCCGACCGGCGGCATCGGCGCCGAGGAGGCCGCCGCCTACCTCGCGCTGCCGAACGTGCTGTGCGTCGGCGGCAGTTTCCCGGCGCCGGGTGATGCCATCAAGGCCGGCGACTGGGCGCGGATCGAGGCGCTGGCCCGCCAGGCGACCGCGCTGCGGAAATAGCCGGCGCTGCCGCTCGTCAGCCGTCGGGCCACGCCTGGCGGGCGGGCGGGCTTCAGGTCGCCGGGATCCGGTCGTGGGCCAGCAACGCCGCCACCTCGTCGCGGGTCGGGGCGCCGAGGCGGCCACCGAAGCGCGTGACCTTGATGGCGGCGGCCGCGGCGGCGAAGCGCATCGCGGCGGCAACCCCGCGACCCTCGGCGATCGCCAGCGCGTAGGCGCCGTGGAACACGTCGCCGGCCGACAACGTGTCGACGGCGGCGACCGGAAAGCCGTCCTGGCAGCCGGCCACCCCGCCGGCGATCCAGCGCACGCCCTTGGCGCCGAGGGTGACCGAGACCACGGCGGCGCCGGCCAGGCGCGCCGCCAGCGCTTCCAGGCTGCCCGACGGTTCCAGCAGGGTGAGCGCGGGCTCCGAGCACACCACGTGGTCGGCGCGCCCCGCCAAGTCGCGCAGCACTGCCGGGTCGGCCACGTCGGCGTCGAGGATCGCCGGGACGCCGGCGGCGCGGGCGGCGTCCAGCGCGGCGGCCGCCCCCTCGGGCCAGCGCGTGTCGACCAGCACCGCCCCGGCGGTGGCCAGGCCGACGAGCGGCAGCCAGCCGGGATGGCGGGACAGGTCGGGGTCGTAGAACGGCACGATCAGCCGCTCGCCGGCCGCGTCGACGATGATCGTGGAAATCGCTGTGCGGCGGCCCGGCTCGATCCGCACGGCCGAGACGTCGACGCCCTCGCCGGCAAGGTCAGCGCGCCAGCGCGCGCCGGCCTCGTCGTCGCCGATCCGCGCCCAGATGCCGGCCCGACCGCCGAGCCGGGCGATCGAGGCGGCGGCCGCCGACGCCATGCCGGCGCCGAACACCGCGCAGGCGTCGGCCAGCACCTTGCCGTGTGGCGGGATGGCGGGCACCCGCAGCACGGTGTCCAGCGTGGCGGCGCCCAGGCATTGGACGTAGGGGGCGGGTGCGGGGCGATCGCCCTGCATCGCGGTCGTGTCGGCCATGCGTTGATTTCCTCTGGCGCGGCGGCGCCGTTTCCACTACGTGTTTTTGCCACTGTATCAGAGGACGCCCCGGGGCCATGACCCAGACGAGCCGAGATCAGCTGCGACGACGGACCGCGCCCCCAGGGGCAGCGCGACGACGCGCGACCGACTGATCCCGCCCGGCCCTGCCGGAGCGGGTGTTTCGTACCCCTCGCCGGACCAGGTGGCCCAAATGTTTCAGATCCGCTCCGAAGCGCCGTCCGACGGCGCCGCCATCGAGACCCTCAACGACCTCGGATTCGGCGCCGAGCGACGCGGCCGCACCGTATACCGGCTGCGCCTCGGCGCGCCGACCCTCGGCTTCATCGCCGCCGACCCGGAGAGCGACCAGCCGCTCGCCACCCTGCGGTTCTGGCCGGTGATGGTCGGCCTCGACCGTCCGGCCCTGCTGCTCGGCCCGCTCGCCGTGCTGCCGGAGCGGCGCGGCCAGGGCCTCGGCCGGGCGCTGGTCGGTCACGGGCTGACGGTCGCGCGCGACCGCGGCTGGCGGCTGTGCCTGGTTTCCGGCGATCCCACCTACTACCGACCCTACGGCTTCGAGCCGGCCGGCGCCTACGGCTTCGCCATGCCCGGGCCGATCACCGCGGGCCACCTCCAGGTCAAGGCGCTGGCGGCGGACGGGCTCGACTCCCTGCCGCGCGGCGGGGCACTGCGGGTCCTGCCCTGGAGGGGGCATCGCGGAAGCGATGCCGACGGCGATACCGTCGTGAGCCACCGCCGGCTGCGCGTCGGCTGATCGCAGGCACGCGATGCTGCTCGGCTGGCATGCCGAGGTATGGGCGCTGGCGGTCACCGCATCGCTGGTCGCCGGGGTGGTGCGCGGCTTCACCGGCTTCGGCTTCGCGCTGATCCTGGTTACGGCGGTGGCGGTGCTGGCGCCGCCCGCCGACATCGTGCCGATCTCGGTGGCGCTCGACCTGTTCGCAGGGGTCCGGCTGCTGCCGCACATCCGCGGCGAGATCGACCGGTCCGGGGCGGCGCTGATGGTTCTCGGCGCGGTCCCGGCGATCCCCGTCGGGGCGCTGGCGCTCGCGCACCTCGACGCCGACGCCATGCGGCTCGGGATCGGGGTTGCGGTCCTGCTGGCGACCCTGGCGATCGCCTCCGGCATCGCGCTGAAGAGCGTTCCCGGTACCGGTCTCAAGCTCGCCACCGGCGCCGCCATGGGCCTGCTGTCCGGGTCGGCGGGCATCCCGGGACCGCCGATCATCCTGCTGTACCTGTCCTCGCCGCTGCCGGTGTCGACCCTGCGGGCGACGGCGGTGGCGATATTCCTGGCGATCGACGTGGTGGCGCTGGCGGTGATGGCCAGCTACGGCTTGGTGACGGCCGAGCTTCTGCTGCGCTGTCTGCTGCTGGCGCCTGCGGTCGAGATCGGCCAGCGCCTCGGCCATCGGTTCTACGGCGTCGCCAAGCCGGCGACGGTCACGCGCGCCGCCCTGGTGCTGCTGGGTGCCCTGGCGGTGGTGGCGATCGGCCAGTCGGTCGCAGGGTGGGTCGCAGGGTGGGTCGCAGCGTGACGATACCGCGGCGGCCGCGGGCCGGAACCCCCCGATCGTGTGGGGATCCCCCCCC
>CAYNFA010000359.1:0-4906 GCA_964396345.1 uncultured Thalassobaculum sp. | reverse complement strand
CCGGTTTCCCTCCTACGAGACCCTGCACTTCAACCACGGGCTGTTCCTCGATGAGCAGTCGCGCACCCAGGAAGCCCTGCGCGCGTTTCGCCGGGCGCAGGTGCTGAAGCCGAACTACGTCAAGGCCAGCAACCTGATGAGCATGGTGGTCACCCATGCCCACCAGATCGACCCGGCGCTGCGGTACGTGCGGTGGGCGATCGCCACCGATCCGAACTACCCCAACTGCTGGATCAACTACGCGGCGTACCTGCGGTCGATCGGCCGCTACGCCGAGGCGATCAAGATCTACGAGAACGGCCAGGTCAAGTCGCAGGCGGTCGACGACCGCGAGCTTGCCGCCGGGTGCGAGTTCAATTCCGGCATGTCGATGATCTCGATCGGCGAGTTGCAGACCGGCTTTCACCGCATCGAGTCCCGCTGGGCGACCCGCGACTTCCCGTCTCCCCGCCGGCCGTTCCGGCTGCCGATCTGGCGGGGCCCGCAGGCGCATCCGCGCAGCCGCCTGCTGGTCTACATGGAACAGGGCCTCGGCGACGAGATCATGCTGTCGTGGTACCTGCCCCTGCTGCGACGGGACACCACCCGTCTGCTGGTGGATTGCGACGAGCGCCTGGTCGAACTGTTCGCGCGGACTTACGAGGGCGTGGAGTTCGTGCCCCGCTCGGTGGCCGGCCATGACCGCACCCGCGACCGCGACTTGCGGTACAAGACGCCGATGCTGCACGTCCCGCAATACTATGTCCCCGAGGTCAAGTTCCTGATCCGGGACAACTGGGACTGGGCGACGCGCCGGGGCAGCCGGTTCCCGTCCCGTCTGGCCATCGCCCCCGACCGGTTGGAACGCTGGGACCGCTGGCTAACCGAACGGTTTCCCGGGCGGACACGCCTGTCGGTCTCCTGGCGGAGCCGGATGCGCAACCGCACCCGCGACCAGCAGTATGTGTCGATCGCCGAACTCGCCGAAGCGATCCCGCAGGGCACCGTGGCGATCAACCTGCAGTATTCGTCCACCGACGAGGAGATCGACGAGCTGACGACGCTCGGTCGGAGTCGTGGTTTCGAGGTCGTCACCCCGGAGGGGGTCGACCTGACCAACGACCTCGAGGACATCCTGGCCCTGCTGCAAGTCAGTGACGCGGCGGTCACGCCGATGATCTCGCTCGCTTGGATGTCCGGGGCGGTCGGCTGCCCGGCCTATGTGTTCCGCAGTTCACGTGAGGGTGCCATCTGGCAGCAGTTCGGGACTCCGTTCGTGCCCTGGGGGCCGAGCCTGCGGCTGTTCTTCCGAGATCCCTCGGAGGGTTGGAGCGTCACCGTGCGCGACCTGCGCGCCAGGCTGGAGTGGTTCCTGTCCCAGCCCGACCGGCCGGCGCGGTGCTGATCCGTCAGCGCGACGTCCCGGGACAATCACGAGACGATTGACGATTGCCGCGTCACGGGTATCAAGACGCGAAACCTGAAGGAGCGTTCCATGTCCGTGACGCGGCGTAGATGGCGAGTCGGTGTGCTCGGCTGCGGCCGGGTTTCCGCCCGCTACCGGGAGGTGCTTGGCCGGGAGCTGTCGGATCGGGTCGAGGTGGTCGCGGCGGCCGATCTGGATCCCGCCAAGGCGTCGGCGTTCGCCGAGGCGGTCGGCGGCAAACCGGTGGGCGGTATTCCGCAGCTCATCGCCGAGCGGCCGGAACTGGTGTGCGTGCTGACCGAGTCCGGCCACCACGCCGAGCACGCCCTGCAACTTATCGAGGCCGGTATCAACGTCCTGGTCGAGAAGCCGGTCGCGCTCAGGCCCGAGGACGCCGAGCGGGTGCGTGATGCCGCCGCCGCTCGCGGCGTGATGTGCGCGGTGGTCAAGCAGAACCGCTACAACCCGGCGATGCGCTTCGTTCGGCAGATGGTCGACGAGGAGCGGATCGGCCGATTGGTGACCGCCGGCATCCGGGTCCACTGGTGTCGCAAGCAGGACTACTACGACGATCCCTGGCACGGGCGATGGGCCATGGATGGCGGCGTCCTCGCCCAGCAGGCAATTCATCACCTGGACGCCCTGCAATGGCTTGGCGGCCCGATCGAGGCGGTGTGCGCCGCCGGCGCGGCGGTCCTCAACCATCTGGAGGCCGAGGACACGGCGATCGGGCTGGTGCGCTTCAAGTCGGGCGCGCTCGGCACGATCGAGGCCACGACGTCGGCGCGCGACGCCGATTTCGAGGCCTCGATCCATCTGGTGGGCCAGGACGCCATGGCGAAGATCGGCGGCAGCGCGCTGAACCTGCTCGAATTCTGGCGCCCGGTCGAGCCGCGCCAGGGCGATGAGCGGGCGGCGGAGACCTTCAGCCAGCAGGTCCCGACGAGCTATGGCCTCGGTCACGGCCCGCTGCTCGGCGAGGTCCTGGACGCCCTGGAGAACGGCACCAGGCCGCCGGTCGACGTCGATGAGGCGCTGACCTCGCTGCGGCTCGTGCACGCCCTGTACGCCAGCATGGAAACCGGCGGCTGGGTCCGGCTCGAGGATAAGCCGACATCGTCGCGACTCGGGATCCAGTCGAAGGGCGCAACGGCGGCCGAGTGATGACGGCCGAGTCGCCTCGCGGCCCGCCTCCCGATCCGCTTGCCCTGCTGGCTTCGGCCCGGGCCGCCTGGGCGGCCGGGCGGCGGGACGAGGCGGCGCGGCGCTGGCGGATGGCTGCGGCGGTGACGCCCGGCGACGCCGCGGCCTACGTCAACCTCGCCGGCACCGCTGCACCCGCCTCCGCGGACTCGGTGTGGGTCGAGCGGGCCGCCGCCGCGATCGCGGTCGGCGACCCGCTTGTGGCGCGGAATCTCGGTGTGCTCGCCCAGGGCCGCGGCGAGACCGAGCGTGCAGGGCGCTCGGTGCGGCGGTCGCTGATCCTTGCCCCCGAACGCGGGGCGACCCTGTCGGTGTTCGCGCGGCTGCCGACCGTCCGTCGGGATGACGCGGCGCCGCTGAGGTGGAGCGTTCGGGCGGCGGTCTCGAACCCCTCGGTCGAGGCGGTCTGGCTGGACGTGCTGACGCGTCTCTGCCGCGCCGGCCGCGACGCCGAGGCGTCGGCCCGAGCCGACGCCATCGCCATGCCGATGCCGTCGTGGTCCAGTGAACTCCTGGCGCTGGTGGCGGACCTCGGTCTTCGCACCGACCGTCTGCAGCGGTCGGCGGACGCGTTGGCGCTGTTGACCGAGCGCGCGCCCGATGACGTCACCTTCCGAACCCTGCGGGCGGTGCTGCTGCGCCGCCGCCGCGAGCTGCCGGCGGCGGCCCGCGAGGGCCGCCGGGCGGCGATCCTGAGGCCGGACCTGTTCGATTGCGTCGGCTCGGCGGCGACGGCGTTCGGGTTCAACGACCAGCACCCCGAGGCGGTGCGGCAGTTCAGGCGATGCCTTCTCATCGACCCGGCACGGCGGCTGGACATTCTGGAGAACTACGGCGGCTCTCTGGTTCACACCGGCGCGCTGCCGGCGGCGGCCCGGGTGTTGCGCGAGGCCCTGGTGCGCCAGCCCGAGCGGCCGGCCGGATACATGAACCTGAGCTCGATGCGCTTCCAGAGCGGCGATCTCGCCGCCGCCGTGCGGCTCGGAGAGTTCGCCTTTCTGGCAGAGCGGCGGCTGGCCGACGCCTGGTACAACCTGGGGTCGCTGCGGCGGCACCAGGGCCGACTGGATGAGGCCCGGCGGCTCCTGGACGGCGCGGTGGCGATCGACGACCGGCCGTACTACCGGTTCGTGCGGGCGATGCTGGAACTGGGCGACGGCGACCCGCAGGACGGCCTGCGGCGCTACGAGTCGCGCTGGGACGTCACCGGGTTCTCGTCGTCGCGGCGCCTCGGTGCCGACCCGACCCTGAAGCTGCCGGTGTGGCGGGGCGAGATCCGGCGCGACGCCACGCTCGCGGTCTGGGGAGAACAGGGGGTCGGCGACGAGATCTGGTTTGCGGGTTATCTGGACTGGGCCGTGCAGCGGGTCGGCGCGGTGGTGCTGGAGGTCGGAATCAATCTGGTCGGCCTCATGCAGCGCTCGTTTCCTGGCGTGCGGGTGCTGGCCCGCGAACACCCGCATACCGAGGCGGCGCTGCAGGCGGCCGACCTTCAGGTCCCGATGGGCGGGATCCTGCTGCCTGCCGACGCCTGGGCGAGACCGGCGCCGGTCGGGTACCTGCTGACCGACGCCGCGCGCACCGCACGGCTGCGCGAGCGCTACACCGCCGGCCGCCCTGGTGCCCGGGTGGTCGGCGTCTCCTGGCGCAGCGTGAAGCCGACCCGGCACCGGTCGTTCGAATCGCCCCTGGCGGAGTGGGGGCCGGTGTTCGGGCTCGATGACGCGGTGTTTGTCTCGCTGCAGTACGGCGACGTGGCCGCCGACGTCCGCCTGGTCCGGGAGCGGTTCGGCGTCGACCTGCTGGTCGACCCGGAGATCGACGCCTACCGCGACCTTGACGCGCTGGCCAGCCAGGTGGCGGCGACGGACACGGTGGTCTCGATAGCCAACTCGACGGTCGCCCTGGCCCACGGTCTCGGCAAGAGGGTCCATGTGATCGCGCGCAACGTCCAGGATGACTGGCGTTACGCGCGCGGCGCCGAGACCACGCGCTGGCTGCCGACCGCGCGCTGCGTCTGGCAGACCGACGGCCGCGACTGGGCAACCCCGATCGCCGCCCTGGCCGAGCGGCTGCGGCGCGGGCCGCCGTAATATCCAGAGCCGCCTGATGAACGGAGATAGCACCCGTGGCTACGGTGCCGCGACACAGGAGAGCGCCGTCTCGCACGTGCCGGTACCGCGAGTGACGCGCAGCCTTCGCGACGCGATCGCCCGGGCGATACCGGGTGCGGAGGCGCTCACGCCGCTGGCGGAGCGCCGATCCGGGATCTGGTTGCGCGACCGGCAGGCAACGGTC
>CAYNFA010000358.1:0-4907 GCA_964396345.1 uncultured Thalassobaculum sp. | reverse complement strand
TTCGTGTGGCTGGTGGCGGTGGCCGAGGGGACTTTCCGGGAGTACGCCGGCCAGTCGCGGTCGATCGAGGTCGCCACCGGCGCGCTGGCTGCAGGCGAGACCGCGGAGGTGCGGGTCTCGGCGCCGTCCTGGATCCGCCGGCCGCTGGTGTTCCGGGTCCTGATGGTGTTGGCGGCCGAGGATCGCCAGGACGTGTCGCGGGCCCTGGCGGCGGTCGACACGATGTCGATTGACGCCCTCGACCGCCTGACCGGCCAGTTCGTGGAACTCGGTCTGGACGTGCGCACGGTGCGCCACCGGGTCTTGCCGCGCGCCTGAATCCGGCGCCGCCGGAAAAACCCGCTTCCGCCCTCCATAGCCGGCGTGCCGATCGCTTCGCGCCGAGGAGGTATGCCATGCCGCGATACCGTGCCGTCACCGTCGTCCTGGTCCTGCTGGCGTCCACCGGCCTCGCCGGGTGCCTGATGCCGCCGCCGGAACTGGAGGGCATCGGCTTCCGCGAGGCCCGCTTCCAGGAAGTCCAGGCCATGCACGACTGGCGGGCCTGCCGCGACGAGGGGGTCGAACTCGATCGCCTGGCCGGGCAGGCCGCCTCTGCGGCCCGCCATCTCGCCGCCGCCCGGGTGCTCGAAGGCTGCGAGAGCCGGCTCGGTGGCGAAGCTGCCGGGCTGGCGCCGGAGGAGCGGATGCGGGCGTACGGCCTCGCCGTGCAGGCCCGCTTGAAGGGCGGGGATGCCGACGGCGCGCGCGCCGGGCTGGAGCGGTTGCGCGCCGCCTTCCCCGATCGCGATCTGTACTTCGAGGACGGCACGTCGTTCCTCGACACCGTGGGGGCCATCCTGGCGGCCGGGGCGGGCGCGCCGAGGCCCGACGGCAGCGCCAACATCGGCGCCGCGGTCGACGCCGAACTCCGGCGCCTGGCGCGCTGGCGGCGCGGCTGAGGAGGCGGCGATGCGTTGCGCCGTCCTGATGCTCACGCTCGGCCTCGCCTGCGCAGCCGCCGCCCGGGCCGATGACACAGCGGGCGCCGACGCGGCGTGGCGACCGGCGGCCAGCGAACGGCTGGTCCGGCTGCCCACGGGGTATCTGGAACGAGCGGTCGAGCGCGATTTCCAGGACTCGCCGCTGGCCGCGGCGCTCCAGGAGACCGCGCGCGCCCTCGCCGACCGCGACGCCGGTCTTGGCGAGCTTCAGGCGGCGATCGACGTGGCGACCAGCGACGATCGCGAGGCGCTGCGCCAGCGCTTTCTCGAGGAGAAGCAGGCCTATCTTCTGCTGATGGGCCGGCGTCACGACCTGGAGCGCGACCGGTTGAAGGCCGAACTCGGCCTGTACACCCGCCTGCTCGACCGGGCCGGGCGCGAGGCGGTCTCGAACGACGACCCGGCGGCGGCCCGGCTGGCGGCGAACCGGCTGCAGTCGCAGCGCCGCTTCGAGGGGGCGGCGGCCAAGGTCGACACCGCTCTGTTCGGGGACCCCGCTGCCGCCGAGAGCCGGTATGGGGCCGAGTACCGTCGCCACGCCGCCGCCCTCGACCGGCTGGTGGCCGCGATCAACGCCCACCCGGTCAACCGGACGCCGGAGATCGACGGCCGCGGGGTCGACCGGCCGGCGTTCCTGCGGCACCTGGCAGCCCGCGCCGAGGCCGATCTGGCGCTGCTCGACCAGCAGGACCTGGTGCTCGCCTACATGGCCAAGTTGCTGGCTCTCGACGCCATGGCGATGGCCGACGAGATCGCCGACCGGGAGGCTGCGGCCGCCGGCCGGCCGGAGACCCGCGACGTCAGCGCCGCGATCGGCTTCTTCGTGACCCCAAATTGACCCGATGGAGGTAAGTGCCATGCGCCGACTGATGCCTGTTCTTGCCTCCGCCTGGCTCGCCGGTGCCGCCGCCGCCGCGGCCGGACCTCTGGAGAACCTGGAGCGCGAACGCGCGCAGATCCTGGCCACTTTGCTCGACCCGGCGCTCGACCCGGACGCGCGGCCGGCGCGGACGGCCCCGGCGTTGCGCCGGCTGGTCGACCTGGAGCGCATGGTGCTGCGCGACCCCCGCCCAGAATCCGGTTCGGACGGCGTCGCGCAACGCGCGTACGCCGACTACGACCTGACGTTCCTCGCCCACGCCTCGGTCGAGAAGGGTGTAACGCCGCTCGACCTCTGGCTCGAACGGCTCGGCCTGTCGAGTTCGCGCGTTCTGTCGGCGCGGGTCGGGCGCCGGTGACCACGGTGCGGATCATCGCCCTTTTGCGGCTGTCGGGCGCGATCGGCGACGCCGCCCAGTCGACCGGCCTGCTGCTCGCCGCCAGCGTGCTTGCCCTGGCGGCGAGCCGGCTGCTGGCCGGGTTGCCACCGGACGCGGCGGTCACGGCGGCGATCGCCGTGGTCGGCCCGGTATTCCCGGCGGCCTTCGCGGTCCTGGCGGCCGTCGCGGTCACGGCGGCGGTGCGCTTGGCGCGCGATCCGGACGACCGGCGCTGGCGCCAGATCGGCCTCCAGGCGGCGTCGGGGATTGCGACCCTGGCGCTGACTTTCACGCTGCTCGGCATCAGCCTCGGGATCGGCGGGCTGGCGGATCGGCCGCTGACACCCGACAGCGTCCACGGCGTGATCGGCGACCTGACCGGCCGGTTCGCCTTGGCGTTTGCGACCACGGTGGTCGGCCTGCCGGCCGCCGCCGCGCTCCGGGCGCTGATCCTGGTGCTGGCGTCGCGGGAGGTGCGACCGTGAGGTGGGTCCTGTTCGACCTGGTGGTCGGCGCCACCCTGCTGTGGCTGGTGTGGGGCAGCCCGACGGGCGATCTGCCGGGGGATATGCCGCCGGTATCCCCGGTCGTGCCGGCATCCCCGGTCGTGATGGCCGGGCAGCCTGCCCCTTTCGAACCGATGCCGGCCGATCCGGGGCGGCCCGATCGAGGCACCGAGGGGTCGTTGCCGGCCGCTCCGCCGACGGCGCCGCGGCCCGCCGGAGCGGTGATCGCACGGCCGGACATGGCCGACCGGGAGGTGGTCGAGAATCGGGGCCAGCGGCTGCGGGCGCTGGCGCGCGACGCCGAGGCGCTGTCCCTGCGCGGCCGGGACTGACCGGTGGCCGTCCGCCGCCTCTCGATTTTGCTGCCGCTGGCGCTCGGGGCGGCGGTTCTGGCCGCGATCGCCCTGCCGCGCGACCCGGCGCCGGAGCGGGTCCACCCGTCGGTAGCGTCCGTGACAGTGCCCCCGGAGGCGGCCCGGACCACCGCGCTGCGTCGGATCGCGCTGCCGACGCCCCCGGCGCCACCTGCCGCCATCCCGGCCTCGGCCGCAGACGCGGTGTTCCGCCCGACGCCAGTCGATGCCGGCCGCGGGCGGCTGCTGCTGGCGCAGGTCGAGCGCGGCCAGGGTCCGGCCGTAGAGATTGCCTGGCCGGACGGCCCCGACGAGCGGCGGCGGCTGGCGTCTCATCTGACGCGCTGCGCCGGCTGGCAGCCGATGCTGCTGGTCGACGGCCGACTGTGGCGGATCGAGGATCCCGCCGGCCGGCCCTGGGTGCCGGAACCGCAGGCGCGGTCGTCCGGAATCCTGCGCGACCTCGAGGGCCCGGCGGTGGACGCCGCGCGGATGGACGCGATCCGGAGCCGGCACGGCATCGCCGGCGGCCGCCCGGTCGCCACGGTCGACCGCGGCTGGGATGCCCGCCTGCTGGGCGGGCTGGACCGCCTGATCGAGGCCGGCGGGACCGCATGGGGCAGCGTTCGCGGCCGGTACCGGACTGATGGCGACCGCCTGATGGTCACGGCGGTGCGGGTCGACGGTAGGCTGGTGCCGGGCCAACTCGATCTCGGGCCGATCGATCTCGGGCCGATCGATCGCGGGCCGATCGATCTCGGGCCAATGACACGATGCGTGGGCTGATCCTCCCGATCCTGCTGGCGTTGGCCGGCTGCTCGGCGGCCGGCGGCGTGGCGGGCGGCGGGAGGGCGGGCGGCGCCGCCGGATGGGCGGATCCGTCGCTGAGCGTCGAGCCGCCGGACTGCGTGATGGTGATGCCGGCGGAAGTCGACGCCAGCGACGGCGTGCCGGCGGCGGAGGCGGAAGAAGCCCTCGCCCGCCATCTCTCCGGCCGGGTCGAACGGGTGGTCGGCCCGGCGCGTCGCGACGCCGCGACCCGACGTCTCGGTCTCGACCTCGGACGCGCCGGCGACCGGGAGCGGCTGGCGGCGGCGGTCGATTGCCGGCACGCCGCCGTCTCAAGGGTGCGCGGCGGGCGCGCCTGGGGCGTGGTGTGGTCGGAGACCCGGATCGGCGTCGAGGTGGCGATCCTGGATTTTGCCGACGGTAGTCCGCGCTGGCGGGGCGCGGCCGTCGCCCGCCGTGGCGGCGGCGGGTTGCCGGTTTCCCCGGTGTCGGCTCTGCTGGCGACCGGTCTGGCGGCCCAAGCCGCCCTCGACGACGGGGTCGTGCCGTCGGTCCTCGACGACGCCTTGCGTGCCGCGTTGTCCGGGCTGCCGGATCTTCGGGATCCTCAGGCCTTCGCCTCCAGGAACTCCAGCGTCAGCCCGTTGTCGTCCCGGAAATAGGCGACCCGGCGGCCAGCGTTCGGGCCCTGGTCGATCACGTAGACCGCGCCCAGCAGGCCCAGGTCATGCTCGGCGGCGACCGCCAGCGCGGCATCCATGTCGTCGACATCCAGGGCGAGATGCGCGAAGCCATGATCGCAGGGCCGGGGAGTGCTGGCGCGGCGATCCGCCGGCGCGTGGTATTCGACCAGTTCGACGCGGTGCCCGGGACCTTGCAGGAACGCGATCGTCACGTCGCCGCCGGTCACCCCGGTGATCGCCTGGATGGCGACCGGGTCGCGCGGTCCCTTGGACTGCAACTCGTAGCCGAGCCCGTCCCGGAACAGGGCGACGGCGCGGTCGATGTCCCGCACCG
>CAYNFA010000357.1:0-4909 GCA_964396345.1 uncultured Thalassobaculum sp. | reverse complement strand
CCGGACCCGTTCTACGCACCGGGCAGCGGCCTGGCCCCGCAGGCCGCGGATGGCGGCAAGTTTCTGTCCTACGCTGATCTGCGAGCCCAGAAGCCGTTGTACCCCGAGCGCGAGGCGACTCGCGAAATCGAACTGCGGCTGACCGGCAACATGGAGCGCTACATCTGGTCGATCAACGGCGTGAAGTACTCCGACGCAGAGCCGATCCGGCTGCAATACGGCGAACGGGTACGCTTCAAGTTCGTCAACGAGACCATGATGACCCACCCCATGCACCTGCACGGGATGTGGTCGATCCTCGACGCCGGCAAGGGCAAGTGGGACCCAGTCAAGCACGTCGTCAGCGTCGCACCCGGGACGACAGTCTACACCGAGACCGAGGTCGACGCCCCCGGGGCCTGGGCGTTCCACTGCCACCTCATGTACCACATGGCATCCGGCATGTTCCGCAAGGTGATCGTCGAGGGCGGGCCGCAAGCAGCCGCCCTTGGCGGCTGAGCGGAGGCGGTCATGCGGTATCGAAACCAACTCGCCCTGACCCTGGCGGCGATCACCCTGGCGGCCTCCCCGCCGGCGACGGCCGAAATGATGGACCATGCCATCTTCACCTCGGTGCGCTTCGACCATCTCGAATACCGCGTCGGCGAAGGCTCGAACGTGGCTGCCTGGGATGTCGAGGCCTGGGTCGGCAACGACGAATGGAAGCTCGCGGTGGAATCCGAGGCCGAGTACGAGACCCGGCACCGGAAGTTCGAGACCCTGGAAAACCAGCTCGTCGTCCGTCGGATGGTATCGGAGTTCTTCGACGCCAAGGCCGGAATCCGGCTGGACACCCCGGCCGGGCCGGACCGGGCGTACGGCCTCATCGGCTTCGAGGGCCTGGCGCCGCACTGGTTCGAGGTCGATGGCGATCTGTTCCTCAGCGAGAAGGGCGACCTCTCCTCGCGCTTCAGCGCCGAGTACGACCTGCTGATCACCAACCGGCTGATCCTGCAGCCGGTGGCGGAGATCAACCTGGCGGCCTCCGACGACCGCGAGATCGGCCAGGGCCAGGGCGTCACCGACATCGAGCTCGGCCTCCGGCTGCGCTACGAGGTGATCGACCGGACGGTCGCACCCTATATCGGCGTGCACTGGGAGAAGAAGCTCGGCGAGACCGCCAGCCTGGCCCGTGCGGAGGGCGAGGACACCGACGCCGTCCGACTGGTCGTCGGCGTCAGCCTGATGTTCTGAGAACGCCTCGGAGCCGCCCCGGCCGGGGCGGCTCCGAGGGCCTCCGTCCTCAAGTCATGCCACCGGGGGCGGCGGCAGGAACTCGACCTCGTGCTCGGCGGCGATCCGGACCACCTCGGCCGGGTCAGAGAGGTTGTGGATGCGCTCGAACAGCCGGCGCAGGCTGAGCGCCGGGGTCACCCAGAACAGCGCCTTCACCGGCTTGTCGGACTTGTTGAAGATGCCATGCGGCAGGCCCATCGGCATGCGGATCAGGTCGCCGTTGGTGGCGTGCAGGGTCTGGCCGTCGAGCATCAGTTCGAAGGTGCCGTCCAGCATGTAGATGAACTCGTCCTGGGTCGGGTGAATGTGCGGAGGCACGAAAGTCCCGACCGGGAACAGCGTCTCGAAGGCGAACGAGGAGTCGCTTTCCTGCTTCGGGTAATAGGTCTGGCCCAGGATGTTCCAGGCCACGCCGTCCAGGCCCTTGCCGGCCGGGGTGATTCCGGCGGTCATGATCGTCATCGCGCACCTCCATGTGGGGTTTTCGGGATACCTTGCATGCTGGGCCGCCGCCCGCCACGGTACAGTGCTCCAGGGGACGAGGAACCGACATGAGCGAGCGCGACCCGACCGTGCAGATCCGGCCCTCCGAGGCCGAGGACATCGCCGCCATCCAGGCGATCTTCGCCCACCATGTCATCCTCGGCTTCGGCTCCTTCGAGGAGACACCTCCCGACGCCGCGGAGATGGCGGCACGCCGTTTGGCAATCGTCGAGCGCGGCATGCCGCATCTGGTGGCCGAGGCCGACGGCGCGATCCTGGGATACGCCTATGTCGGCCCGTATCGCCCGCGCCCCGCCTATCGCTACACCGTCGAGAACTCGGTCTACGTGGCGCCGGGGGCGGTCCGGCACGGGGTCGGCCGGGCGCTGTTGACCACGCTGATCGAAGTCTGCGAAATCGGGCCCTGGCGGCAGATGGTCGCGGTCATCGGCGACCGCGGCAACACCGCCTCGATCGCGCTGCACGCCGCGCTCGGATTTCATGAGGCCGGACACCTGAAAGCGGTCGGCTTCAAGCTCGGCCGCTGGGTGGACGTGGTGATCATGCAGCGCCCGCTCGGGGCCGGCGATGTCGGGGATCCCGACGACTAGCGCGTCAGACATGCAGATACCGGTCGATGACGCCGGCATCCGCCCGGAACGCCGGGCTGTCGCCCTGCCACACCACCCGGCCCTTCTCGACGATGTAATGCCGGTCGGCAAGGTCCAGCAGGGCCGCGACGTTCTTGTCGATCACCAGGATCGCCTCGCCCTCGGCCTTGAGCCGGCCGAGACATCCCCAGATCTCCTCGCGGATGATCGGCGCCAACCCCTCGGTCGCCTCGTCCAGGATCAGCAGGCGCGGGTTGGTCATCAGCGCCCGGCCGATCGCCAGCATCTGCTGCTCGCCGCCGGACAGCTGGCCGCCGAGGTGACGCCGCCGCTCGCCGAGCCTCGGGAACAGGTCGATCACCGCGTCGAGCGTCCAGCGCGGCGCCCCGCCGCCGCGGTTGGCCGAGGTCGCGATCAGGTTCTCGTCGACCGTCAACATCGGGAACACCTGACGTCCCTCCGGCACCAGTCCGAGGCCGCGCTGCGCGATCCGGTAGGGCTGCAGGCCATGAACCGCCTCGCCATCGACGCGCACGGCTCCACCTGTCGGGCGCACCAGCCCCATGACGCTGGCGACGGTGGTGGTCTTGCCCATGCCGTTGCGGCCCATCAGCGTCACCACCTCGCCGACGGCGACCTCGAAGCTCATGCCGAACAGCACCTGGCTGTCGCCGTAGCCCGACGTCAGGTCCTCGACGCTGAGCATCGGCGGGCTCACCGAACGCTCTCCTCGCCGAGATAGGCGGTGCGCACCTCCGGGTCGGCGCGTATCGCCTCTGGCGTACCCTCGGCGATGACGCGCCCGTAGACCAGCACCGAGATCCGGTCGGCCAGCGCGAACACCGCCTCCATGTCGTGCTCGACCAGCAGGATCGTCAGCGTGCCGCGCAGCGCCTCCAGGGTCTCGACCAGCCGGGCGCTCTCGTCGTGTCCGGTGCCCGCCATCGGCTCGTCCAGCAGCAGCAGCTTCGGGCGCATCACGAGCGCGATGGCGATCTCGAGCTGCCGCTTCTCGCCGTGGCTGAGCGACCCGGCGCGCAGGCCCGCCCGCCGGGTCAGCCCGACGGTTTCGAGCGCCGCCATGGCGGCGTCGTTCAGTTCGGCCTCGGCGGCCGCCGGGCGCAGGAACCGGAAGCTGTGGCCGGCGTGCGCTTGCGCCGCGACCGCGACGTTCTCCAGGGTCGAGAAGCCGGGCAGGATGGTGGTGATCTGGAACGAGCGGGCGAGGCCAAGTTTGCAGCGGGCGTGCATCGGCAGGTCGGTGATGTCGCGTCCGGCGAACCGGATGCGCCCGGCATCGGGCGCGATCTGGCCGGAGATCTGGCCGATGAGCGTGGTCTTGCCGGCCCCGTTGGGACCGATCAGCGCGTGGATCGAGCCCGGCGCCACCGTCATCGACAGGTCGTCGGTGACGGTCAGCGCGCCATAGGCCTTGCGAAGCCGATCGAGAACCAGGATCGGTTCAGCCATTCGAACCGCCGCGCCGGAGCAGGCTGCCGAGCCCGCCGCGCGCGTACAGCACGATCAGGATCAGCAGCGGGCCAAAGATCACCCGCCAGTGCTCGGTAAAGTGGGACAGCCCCTCCTCCAGCATGAGATAGGCGATCGCGCCGAGGATCGCACCGTGCAGGGTACCCATGCCGCCCAGCACCACCATGATGATCAGGTCGCCAGAGCGCTGCCAGGACATGTAGGACGGGCTGACAAACTCGGCATGGTTGGCCAGCAGGGCGCCGGCGAGACCGGCGATCATCCCGGCGATAACGTAGGCGACCAATTGGTAAAGGTACGGGTTGAAGCCGACCGCCTGCATGCGCAGCCGGTTCTCCCGCACCCCGGCGATCACCCGCCCGAACCGCGAGGCAACCAGCACCCGCAGGAACACGAAGCAGCCGGCAAGGCAGGCGAGGACCATGTAGTAGAAGGTCGTCCGGTCCCCGAACGGCTCGGTACCGAGAAACTCGGTCTGCGACCACATGGTCAACCCGTCGTCGCCGCCATACTCCGACAGGCTGCTGGCCGTGAAGTAGGCCATCTGTCCGAAGGCGAGGGTGATCATGATGAAGTAGACGCCGCGCGTCCGCAGGCTGATCGCCCCCGTCACCAGCGCGAACAGCCCGGCGGCCAGCATCGCCAGCGGGAAGGTGATTGCCCCCTCCCAGAGATCATGGGCCGAGGCGATGCCGATGGCGTACGCGCCGATGCCCACGAAGGCGGCGTGCCCGAAACTGACCATGGCGCCGTAGCCGAGGATCAGGTCGAGGCTGAGCGCGGCGATGGCGTAGATCATCACCCGCGTCATCACCAGGGTCGCGAAGCTGAGATCGGCCGCGTTGGCGACCGCCGGCACCGCCGCCAGCAGGATCAGCAGTACCACCGGGACGACGCGCCCCGACCCCGTCGCCGCCACGACGCCAACCGGACCGCTCATCGTCCGGCAGCCGGGAACAAGCCGGTCGGACGGAAGAACAGCACCCCGGCCATCAGCAGGTAGATCAGCATCGAGGCGATCGCCGGGCCGACCTGGTTGGCGGCTGCCG
>CAYNFA010000356.1:0-4913 GCA_964396345.1 uncultured Thalassobaculum sp. | reverse complement strand
CGCTCGGCCGGTTGGTCCTGCCGAGGATCTTCAACGCGGTGCGATGGCCGAGATGGCTCATCATCACCACGCCGCTGCCGTTGCAGCCCAGCGCGTAGTGCACGCCATCCCGGTCGCCCATATGCGGAACCCGGTCGAACGTGAACGCCACGTTGCCGGTCCAGGCGTGCGAGAGCCGCACGCCGCGCAACTGCGGGAACACGCCCACCATGTACTCGTGCAGGACCGGGGCGGTTTCCAGCGCCGACCTGGTCCGAAAGCTGGCGCGGCCGCCGAACACCACCCGGGTGCCATCCGGCGATGGCCTGAAGTAGTAAAGCACCCGCTTGGTATCGGCGATCATCCGCATCGTCGGAAACAGCTCGCGGACACGCTCCTCGCCGAGCGGCTCGGTGGCGATGATGTAGCTGCCGACCGGGATCACCCGGCGACGGTGCCAGGGGGTCGCCGCGCCGGTGTAGCCGTTGGTCCCGAGCACGACCTCGCGCGCCCGCACCACCCCCCGCGAGGTCCGCACCGTCAGGTCGCCGGCCGTGCCCTCGATGCCCTCGACCGCGCTGCGGGCCGACAGTTTGACCCCGGCCGCCCGGCAGGCCCGGCGCAGCCCCTGGTGATACAGCGACGGGTGCACGCCGCCGGCCCGCTCGACGACCATGCCACCGTGGTAGAAATCGGATCCGAGCTGTTCGCGTCGACGCTCCGGCGGGACCAGCCAGGCACCCGCGTCGGCGTGGGCGTTGAGGTTGTCGACCCGCGCCGCCATGTCGGCATAGGCCGACGGGCTATGGGCGCCGACGAACCGGCCGGAACGGCGGTAGCCGCAGTCGATGCCCTCGCGCTCGATCAGCCGCTCGAAATGGCCGTAGGATTCCGCCGCCTCCTCGATCATGGCGTTGACCCGGTCGGCGCCGTACAGCCGCTCTATGTCGCCGCCCTTGCCGACGTTGACGCCGCCCGAGACCATGCCGCCGCTGCGGGTGCTGGCGCCCTCGCCGAAGCGATGCGCCTCCAGCACGGCGACGTCGACCCCGCCGCGCGCCAGCTCAAGGGCCGCCGACAGCCCGGTGTACCCGCTGCCGACGATCGCCACGTCGGCACGCTCGGGCGGCGGGGCGTCGCCCTCGTCGTCCGGCGGCGCCGCGTCCCACCAATAGGGATCGGTCTTGAAGCCGTCGGCGAAGATGGAGGATGCGGCCATGCTCGCCTCGCTCGGATGCGGTGTCCAGCCGCGAGGCTACGCGGTCGGCCTAGGGGGCCGCAACGCCGTCGCCGAGCGGCCCGTAGACCGCCGCGCCGATGATCTTGACGATGCCGCCGTCGGCGCCGGCAAGCGGCAGCATGATGCTCTCGAAGCCGCGGAAGGACTTCTGGACCCAGTCCATGCGTCCGAAGGTCCGGATCGGCGCGCGCTCGGCGATGATGTGGCGGTAGATGTCGGTGACCGGGTGGTCGGGCAGGAAGGTGTCGCCGACGATCTGACCGGTCGAGTCGCGCCCCAGCGCCTCGACCAGGCGGGTGCCGATCAGCGTGTAGCGCACCACCGGCTGGCGGCCGGCTGGTTCGCCGAGGCCATCATCCTCGACTCGAACGACAAAGAGGTCGCCGAGGTGGCGCGCCAGGTCCAGCGGGTCGAACCGTTCCACCGCCGGCACATCGCCGTCGCCGCGCAGCCCTTGCCAGTGCCGGTAGAGATCCAACAGCCTCGGATCCGCGATCGCGAGGTCGAGATCGACGAAGAACCAGGGTGGTCGGTCGAACGGAATCGCCACACGGATCCTTTACTCAAGCTCAAGCGACGCAAGTCGACGGCAACCGTCTGGCGCGCTCGTGATGCCAGCCAGCCACGCTACGCCGGAGCGCCACCGCCGATCAACTCAAGGCTTGGTGTGGTCTTTGATCCAGATCAGTGCGGTCACCCCCGCACCGAGTTGATGCTGATTGACAGAATGAGACCCATTTGCAACAACTCGCGCTGATGCTTGTCATTCTCATTAGGAAAACCAGCCATGATACGCACCCTGACCGGCGCTCTCCTCGGCTCAGCGATGGCCGTCTCGACACTGATCGCCGGCGTCGCCGCCGCCGCCGCCGCCGCCGCGGACGATGAGGTCAACGTCTACTCGCTGCGCCAGCCGTTCCTGATCGAGCCGCTGCTGAAGGCGTTCACCGACAAGACGGGCATCAGGACCAACGTCGTGTTTGCCAAGGACGGCGTGCTCGAGCGGATGAAGGCCGAGGGTGCCAACAGCCCGGCCGACGTGATCCTGACGGTCGACATCGGCCGGTTGAACGACGCGGTCGAGGCCGGCGTCATCCAGCCGGTGGCCAGCAAGACTCTGGAAGCCAACATCCCCGCGAGCTTCCGCGATCCCGAGGGGCGCTGGTTCGCGCTGACCCAACGCGCCCGGTTGATCTACGCCTCCAAGGACCGGGTGAAGCCGGGCGAGATCACCACCTACGAGGGCCTTGCCGACCCGAAGTGGAAGGGCCGGATCTGCACCCGCAGCGGCAAGCACGACTACAACGTCGCCCTGCTCGCCGCCATGATCGCCCATCACGGCGAGGCGAAGGCCGAGGAGTGGCTGAAGGGCCTCAAGGCGAACCTCGCCCGCAAGGCCCAGGGCAACGACCGCGGTCAGGTGAAGGCGGTGATGGAAGGCGAGTGCGACTTGGCGATCGGCAACAACTACTATTACGGCGCCATGCTGAGCAACCCGGAGCAGAAGACGTGGGCCGATTCGGTCAACCTGGTGTTCCCGACCATCGCCGGCACCAAGGACACGCACGTCAACGTCGCCGGAATCGCCATGACCAAGTCGGCGCCGAACCGTGACAACGCGCTGAAGCTGATGGAGTTCCTCTCGAGCCCGGAGGCGCAGGAAATCTACGCCAGCGCCAATTTCGAGTATCCGGTCAACCCGACGGTGACGTGGTCACCGGAGGTCAAGTCGTGGGGCAAGTTCACCCCCGATTCCCTGCCGCTCTCGGCCATCGCCGAGCTTCGCAACGCGGCCGTGAAGATGGTCGATCGGGTCGGCTACGACGGATGACGGCCGAGGCCGACGCCTTCCGGGGCGCCGGTCCGGCGCCCGACCTTGCCGCGGCGGCTCCCGGAAACGGGCGCCGCCGCTGGCATGTCGCGGCCTCTGTGGTGGCCGCGATCGTCGCCCTGCCGGTGCTGGCGATCGCCTGGACGGCGGTATCCCCGACCGAGAACATCTGGCCGCATCTCGCCTCGACGGTGCTGCCAGGCTACATCCTGACCACTCTCGCCCTGATGCTGGGGGTCGGGATCGGCACCTTCGTGATCGGAACCGGCACCGCCTGGCTGGTGGCGATGTGCCGGTTTCCCGGCCGACGGTTGTTCGAGTGGACGCTTCTGCTGCCGCTCGCCATGCCAGGCTACCTGATCGCCTACGTCTACACCGACCTGCTGGAGTTCGCGGGACCGCTGCAAATCGCGTTGCGCGAGACCTTCGGGTGGACCAGCAGACGCGACTACTGGTTTCCGGAGATCCGTTCGCTCGGCGGCGCGATCGCGATGCTGACGCTGGTGCTGTATCCCTACGTCTACGCCCTCGCCCGCGCCACATTCCTGGAGCAGTCGATTTGCGTGCTCGAGGTCAGCCGCACGCTCGGCCGCGGCACCTGGCGGTCGCTGCGCGACGTCGCGCTGCCGCTCGCCCGGCCAGCGATCGCGGTCGGGGTCACGCTGGCGCTCATGGAGTGCCTGAACGATTTCGGAACCGTCGACTTTTTCGCCGTGCGGACCCTGACCGCCGGCGTGTTCGACGTCTGGCTGCGCATGGGCAACGCCGGCGGTGCCGCCCAGATCGCGCTGGTGATGCTCGGCTTCGTGGTGCTGCTGATCTGGGCCGAGCGCCGGTCGCGGGCCCGCCAGCGCTTCCACCACACCTCCTCCAAGCTGCGCCCGATCGAGGGGATAACGCTGACCGGCCGCAAGGCCTGGCTCGCCACCGCCGCCTGCGGGCTGCCGGTGCTGCTGGGCTTCGCGGTCCCTGCGGCGGTGCTGGCCGACTACGCTTTCACCGGCCCGCAGGCGGAATGGTCAGCGGAGTTCTTCCGGCACGCCCGCAACAGCCTCGGCCTGTCGGCGGCCGCCGCCCTGGTCGCGGTCGCCCTCGCCACGCTGCTGGCCTACGCCGCCCGGCAGCAGGCGGGCGGCGTGGTGAAGGCCGCGATCCGGCTGGCTTCGGTCGGCTACGCGATCCCTGGAGCGGTGCTGGCGATCGGCGTGCTGATTCCGTTCGCGGCTTTTGACAACGCGGTGGACGGCTTCCTGCGCGAGACCGTCGGCGTGTCGACCGGGCTGATCCTGAGCGGCACGGTGGCGGCGCTGGTGTTCGCCTACACCGTGCGCTTCCTCGCAGTCTCGCTGGGCGCGGTCGAGGCCGGGCTCGGCCGCATCACGCCAGGCATGGAGATGGCGGCCCGCACCCTTGGCCACACCCCGTCCTCGACGCTCAGGCGCCTGCACCTGCCGATGATCCGCGGCAGCCTGCTGACCGGGGCGCTGCTGGTGTTCGTCGACACCATGAAGGAACTGCCCGCGACGCTGGTGCTAAGGCCGTTCAATTTCGACACCCTCGCCACCTTCGTCTACCAGTACGCCTCCGACGAGCGGCTGGAGGCCTGCGCCCCGGCGGCGCTGGCGATCGTTGCCGCCGGGGTGCTGCCGGTCCTGCTGCTGGCCCGCAGCGTCGGCACCGCCCGCCCCGGGGCGCGGCGAAGCGGCGACTGAGATCGGCCCGGCGCAGCGCGAGCCGGGAACCAGCCGCCACCCCATCGGCGCCGCCCTCGGCAAGCCACCGTCGGTTCGTGGGGCCCGGATAGCCGCGGCTTCGCCACGGCTGTCCGGGGTGATGGGTGGACGGCCCCCTGACGGCATCAAG
>CAYNFA010000355.1:0-4933 GCA_964396345.1 uncultured Thalassobaculum sp. | reverse complement strand
GAAGGTCATGACCCAGCGCCTGACCATCACCGGTTCCACGCTGCGTCCGCGCACCGTCGCCCAGAAAGCCGCGATCGCCCGCCAGTTGGAGGAGCGGGTCTGGCCGTTGCTTGAAGCGCGCACGGTAAAACCGTTGGTTCATTCCACCTTTCCGATTGTTGATGCAGACAAGGCTCATGCTCTGATGGAATCCAGTCAGCATATTGGCAAGATCCTTTTGGAAGTCTGAGGATTCAGAGGACTTCGATCGCGCCGGTGCAACGTTGCCGAGGCTGATTTGTTAGGGAAGGACACGGCGCCGGCGGCAATCAGGAGCGCGCGAGCCTTTCATGAACAATCCGGACAGATTTCAGATCGGCGGCACGGCCGACGGAACCGCGGCGCTGCCTGGTCTCGAGCTTCAGCTTCTGGCGGACTACGCCCCGGTGATGCTTCGGCGGTCCGGAGCCGACGGTCTCTGTGACTGGTTCACCAGACCCTGGCTTGAGTTCACCGGCCGCGCTCTCGACCAGGAAATCGGTGCCGGCTGGATGAACGGCGTTCACCCCGAGGATCGAAGCCGACTCGCCGAATCGAGCAGTGCCGCCCTCAAGGCTCGCCGACCGCTCTCGTCCGAGTACCGGCTGCGCCGCCACGACGGCCAGTATCGCTGGATCCGGGACAACGTCGCACCCTATTTCCTCGACGATGGCAGCTTGGGAGGGTTCTTCGGATCGGCTACCGACGTCTCCGAGCAGGTCGAGCGAGAGGCCGTTTTGCGCCAGGCGCAGACCCTTCAGGAAGGCCTGATCGACGATCTGAATCACCGCGTGAAGAACACACTGGCAACGGTTCAGTCGATCGCAGTCCAGACGTTCCAGCGCTTCAAGAATTGCGAGATGCCCCTGGAGCTGTTCCAGGGCAGGCTCGGGGCGCTGTCTAGGACCCAGGATCTTCTGACCCGCAGGCGGTGGCGGGGTACCACGCTCCAGGAGGTGGTCGAGTCGGCGGTAGCGCCGTTCGTCGACGCCCATCGTTCGGCGGTCGAGATCGGCGGACCGGACGTCCTTCTGACACCGAAGCAGACCATGGCGCTGTCCTTCGCCCTTCACGAACTGTGCAACAACGCGGCCCGTCATGGGGCTTTGTCGACGTCGGGGGGCCGGGTCATCGTCCACTGGGAGACCCGCGAGACCATTGATGGGACGGCGTTGCTGCTGAGCTGGCGGGAGCAGGGCGGACCACCGGTGGCGCCGCCGAAGCGGAGGGGTTTCGGCGTCCGGATGATCGAGCGTGGCCTGCGCCACGAATTTTCGGCGACTTCGGAAATAGAATTCGCTCCAGATGGTCTAGTCTGCACGATCCGTGCGACGCTCGGCAGTTGAAGCCAAGCGAGGTATTTCATCAGCACAAAAGGTGACGGTCGAATGTTTGCTGGCAATCCGACCTCTGAACGACCCAGGGTACTGGTGGTCGAAGACGAGGCAATGCTTGCCTTCATGCTGGAGGACCTGCTTGCCGAGATGGGCTGTGTGGTAAGCCATGTCGCGGGCCGGCTCCAGGAAGGCCTGTCATTCGCCCGCGAGGCCGAGATCGACTTCGCCCTGCTCGACGTCAACCTCGGTGACGCCGACCGCAGCTTCGCCATCGCCGAGGAATTGCATCGCCGCGGGATCCCGTTCGCCTTCGTGACCGGCTATGGCCGACGGGGACTGGAAGGGCGTTTCCCGGGCGCGCCGGTGGTCAACAAGCCGGTTCGGATCTCCGATCTGCACAGCCTGGTTCGCGGCGAGGGATGGTCGCCCCGCGATCCCAACTGACACCGCGCGGCTAAACCACCCGATACCCGAACTCGCCCGCCGCCTCGCACAGGCTCTCGAAGAACGTCTGGGCGAAACCACGCATGACGTGGACGTCGAAGCATCCGGTGCCGCGACGCCGGTCGATGGTCGCCGACAGGTGGAACAACGCGGTCTGTGCGACGGCGTCCTCGGAGAACGCGCGCGGGTGCAGGTCGACCCCGGTGCCCTTGGCCAGCACCTCTCGGACGCGCGGCCCCTCGAGGCGCAGGATGGCGCGGCCGTGGCCCTGGTCGACCACCACCCCGCCGACCGCCTCGACGATGGCCCGCACTCTGGCGGCGTGCCGGCCAGTGCCATCCCTGGCGATCAGCATCCACCGGTCGGGACCGTGCCAGAGCGCGCGGACGTCGCCGCTCGCGGCGGCGCGTCCCGGTTCGGGTAGGGCGAGGCCGAGCCCGTCCCGCAGCGCCGCCTGCACGGCATCGGAACGGCCGCGTCGGGCATCGAGCTGCACGACCGACAGGCCGAGCCGGCGGGAGATCGCCACACCCGGACCGCCCGCTCCCGGCGCGCCGTGAACGCCAGGCGCCCAGACCGCGTCGAGGGCCGAGCGGCGCGGCGGCAGCGTCGATGGCAGGGTTTCCGGCTCAGCCATGGAGCTTCTCTCCCTCCGGATCGACGAAGCAGGGTTCGGTCACCCGCGCCCGCACCCGCAGGCCGCGCAACGGGAACACCGCCCAGACCTCTTCGCCGACGCGTTCGCGCCCCCGCGAGAGCAGTGCGAGCGAGATCGGGTGGCCCACGGTCGGCGATAGATAGGCGCTGGAGGTCACGTGGCCGAGCTTGCGGACCGGTGGCGGGGCGTCAGGGTTGTCAACCAGGATGGAGCCGGCGCGAATGCGGGTTACGCCGTCGACCGGCACCAAGCCGACGAGCTTGGGGCGATCGGGGTCGCTGAAGGCCGGCTTGTCCAGCATGCCGCTGCCGACATACCACTTCTTGCGGCTGGCCATGCGGCCGAGCCCGAGGTCGTCGGGGGTGGTGCGGCCATCCAGTTCCGGCCCCGCGATGTGGCCCTTCTCGATGCGCATGATGCCCATCGCCTCGAGACCGTAGGGGCGGATGCCGTGCCCGGCGCCGGCTGCCATCAGCGCCTCCCACACCGGGATCGCCCAGTCGCCGGGAACGTTCACCTCGAAGCCGAGTTCGCCCGAGAAGCTGATCCGGAAGATCCGGACGGGCACGCCCCCGATCGTGGCGGCGGTGGTGACGCCGAGATAGGGCAGCGCCTCGTTCGAGACATCGGCGGTGCCGGCGTCGACGGCGGCGGCCAGCACTTCTCGTGCTCGCGGTCCAGCGAGCGCCATGCCGGCCCAATGCTCGGTCACCGACGACGCGGTGGCGTCGAGGCCGGGCCACAGCACCTGGAGGCCATACTCGAGATCCGCCAGCACCTTAGCGGCGTGGACCGTGGTCGTCGTCATCAGGAAGTGGGTGTCCGACAGACGCGAGGTGGTGCCGTCGTCGTCGATCAGACCGTCCTCGCGCAGCATCAGCCCGTAGCGCGCCTTGCCGACCGGCAGGGCGGCGAAGCCGTTGCTGTACACTCGGTTCAGGAACTCCGCGGCGTCGGGACCCTGGATGTCGATCCTGCCGAGGCTGGAAACGTCGGAGAGCCCGACCCGGGTCCGGGTCGTCACCACCTCCGCGGTGATCGCCCGGTCCATGGCCTCCTTGGAGTTTTCCTCGCCTGGGGCAAGGTAGTATTGCGGGCGGAGCCAGGGGCCGGCCTCGATGAACACCACGCCGTTGGCGGCGTGCCAGTCGTGCAGGGCGGTCCGCCGGATCGGCGCCAGGTGCCGGCCAACGGCGCGACCGGCGAAGGCGCCCATGGCCACCGGCGTGTAGGGCGGCCGGAAGGTGGTGGTCCCGACCACCGGGATCGGTTCACCCCGCGCCTCCGCCAGAAGGGCATGGCCGGCGACGTTCGAGGTCTTGCCCTGGTCGGTGCCCATTCCCAACGTGGTGTAGCGCTTGAGGTGCTCGACCGACACGAAGCCCTCGCGGTGGGCAAGGGCGATGTCATCCACCGTCACGTCGTCCTGGTGGTCGACGAACCGCTTCACTTTCTTGCCCGGCGTTCCCGGGATTGACCAGATCGCCTCCAGCGGCGCCGTCGGGATCTCATCGGCGCGCGGCGCGTCCGGTGCCACGCCCGACCCGAACCCGCAGTCGCGCGCCGCCCCGGCACCGGCGGCGAAGCCGTCGGTTAGGCAGTCGGAGAGGGCGTATCGGCCGCGCGCCGCGCCGACCGTGATCACGCCCGCGCGCCCCGCCACCGGCAGGAACCCCGCAACCGAGTTGTCCCACTCGGCCTTGCCCCCCGCATGGCTGTGCAGGTGGATCGAGGGCGTCCAGCCTCCGGCGCTGGCGATCAGGTCGCATGCCACGAACCGGGCGTTCCCGTCGATCCCGCCGTTACCGTCCAGCCGAGCCACGTCGCAGCCGACGAGGCCCATGCGTCCGTAGGCGTTCGTGACCGCGCTGCCCTCGGCCACGTCGATACCGGCCGCGATCGCCTGCTGACGCCAGGCACCGTGTCCACCGGTTCGAGTGTCGAGGACCAGGACGACGTCGACGCCGGAGGCCGACAGGTCGAGCGCGGTCCGGTACCCGTCATCGTTGTTGGCCACGACCACGGCGCGGTTGCCGGGGGTGACCGCGAATCGATTCACATAGCTGCGGACTGCGCCGGCGAGCATCACCCCCGGGCGGTCGTTGCCGCCGAACACCAGCGGACGCTCGATCGCGCCGGCGGCGACGATCAGGCGGCGGGGGCGGATGCGCCAGAGGCGCTGCCGGGCGGCATGGGCCGGCGGCACCGGGAGATGGTCCGCCACCCGCTCGACCGCGCCCACGACATTGCCGTCGTAGACGCCGAAGGCGGTGGTGCGGGTCAGCACCCTGACCTGCGGCAGGCCCGCGAGTTCGGCGTCGACCGCGTCGACCCAGGCGGTGGCGGGAGCGCCGTCGAGGATCTCGCGATCGCTCCTGAGGCGTCCGCCAAGGCGGTCGGTCTCGTCGAGGAGGATCACCCGCGCACCGGTTCGGCCGGCGGCGAGGGCGGCGGCGAGACCGGCGGGTCCGGCCCC
>CAYNFA010000354.1:0-4938 GCA_964396345.1 uncultured Thalassobaculum sp. | reverse complement strand
GCGGTCCAGGAGCAGTCGGCCGCGACCGGCGAGATCTCGAAGAACGTGCAGGAGGCCTCGCAGGGCACGGCCGAGGTCGCCCGCAACACCGCGATGGTCACAGAATCCGCCGGCGCGACCACCCACGCCGCCGAGGAGGTGCATACGGCGGCGAGCGAACTGGCCCGGCAGTCGGAGGTGCTGCGCTCCGAGGTCGACCGCTATCTCGCGCAGGCGCGAGCCGCCTGATTCGGCAGCTTCCACTGTCCCGGAGAAATGGAAATGCTGAACGGGCTCATTGTCAATATCGGACTGCTGTGCGGGGCCGCTGCCATCGTATTCCTGGTGCCGTGGCGGCTGGGGCTGAGGATGGACAGTCGCCGGCGCAGCACCCTGATCGGTCTTGTGATGGGGGCGGTGGCGGTGCTGCTGGTCAACTCCCCGGTGACGATCGCCGAGGGCGCGACCTTCGACACCCGGGCCGGGCCGGCGGTGCTGGCCGGGCTGTTCGGCGGGCCGATCGGGGCCGGGATCGCCGCCACGATCGGTGGACTGGCCCGGCTGCACGTCGGAGGTCCGGCGGCGCTCGGGGGCACGGCGAGCTTCTATCTCTATGGGCTGGTTGGCTGCGCGGCGGCCGTGGCGCTACGCCGCAGCGGCCGCAAGCGGCTCGGAGCGGCCGGTTACGCCGCCCTGGCCATGGTCGCGACGATCGCCGTGCTGCCGTCGTTCTTCATCGGCCAGCCGGTGTCGGCCGGCTGGGCGATCCTGGGGGCAGCCTGGTACCTGCTGGTCATCGGCAATGTCTGCGGAATCACGCTGCTCGGCCTGATGCACAACGAGCTGTTTCGTATCAGGCAGGATGAACTGGAACTGCGGTTGAAGAGCCAGGCGCTGGATTGCGCCCCGCTCGGGGTGGTGATTGCCGAGGCCGGCGGTGACCAGCCGATCGTTTACGTGAACCAGGGCTTCCAGGCGATCACCGGGTACCGATCCGATGAGGCGATCGGTCACAATTGCCGGTTCCTGAACCAGGGTCAGCCGGACCAACCCGAGCTCGAAGCGATGCGGGTCGCGTTGCGCGACAAACAGAGTTGCGACGTGGTGCTCCGCAACTGGCGCGCCGACGGCATCGAGTACCGCAGTCGGGTGGTGCTGCGGCCGATCACCGACGAGGACGGCGAGACCGCCTACTACATTGGCACACTGGACGATGTGACCGAGCGTTGGGCGATCCAGCGCGAGATCGAATCCACCCGCGACCGGCTGAACATCATCGTGTCGTCCGCGCCCGACGCGATCGTCACGGTCAACGCCGACCAGCGCATCACCAGCTTCAACCAGGCCGCCGAGCGGCTGTTCGGGTGGAACCGGGAGGACATCGAAGGCCAGCACCTGGCGGTCCTGGTCCCGGAGCACGCCCGGGATGACCACGCCCGGAACGCCGACGGCTATCTCGCCAACGAGCACTCCGCGACGCGGCCGATGGCTGGCCTGCGCATCATCGAGGCGCTGCGACAAGATGGCGGGACGTTCCCGGCGCTGGTCACCTTCGCGCGCTTCCTCGACGAAGACGGGCGCCCGGCGGTGGCGGCGATCGCGCGCGACATGACCGAGTTCGTGCGGACCAACCAGTCGCTGGTCGACATGTCGGGCGAATTGCGCAAGCAGCTGGAGACCGTCAAGGCGGCCAACGCCGCCAAGTCGCGGTTCCTGGCGCACATGAGCCACGAGCTGCGGACGCCGCTGAACGCCATCATCGGCTTCGCCGAGATGATGAAACTTGAAGTGTTCGGACCGCACTTCAGCCCCAAATACAGCGACTACGCCCAGAACATCCACTCCAGCGGGCGGCATCTCCTGACGATCGTTAACGACGTCCTGGACCTGTCACGAATCGACCATGACGCGTTCCCGATCCAGCTCGAGCCGGTTCCCGCGATCGAGCCGGTGCGGAGCGCGGTGCGGTCGCTGGAGCCGCTGGCAGCCTCCAAGGGGCTTACCCTGCACGTCCGCGGCGCTCCGGCCGGGGCCGCCCTGATCGACCGCCGGGCCATGCAGCAATGCCTCACCAACGTGCTGTCGAATGCCGTCAAGTTCTCGCCGAAGCAGAGCCACATCTGGGTCACCGCTGACGTGATCGATGATCAAGTCGAATACCGAGTGGTCGATTCCGGTCCTGGGATCGACCCGAGTATCCTCTCAAACATCGGCGAACGGTTCGTGACCAGCGACGCGCCTGACGGCGAGCGCGGCGTCGGTCTCGGCCTGTCGATCGTGATTGCCCTGATCGAACAGATGGACGGCACGCTCGAAGTGCGCAACCGAATAGGGGGTGGCGCAATGATCGTGCTCCGGGTGGCGCATATTTCCGAATCCCGTTCGGCGGCACCCGCCAAGGAGTGCATGGCGAAAGAAGACTTTGAAAGAACGGCTTCAGCGTCAGTTAATCTAAACCGATTGATGGCCGAAGACCCTGTCGCTTAGGCCATCAGACTCTTATAATAATTTGAGTTAATCGTGAGGTAAGCATTACAATTCATGACCGAAAATGTCAACATTTAGTAGAGCAAGACTGCGTCATTGTGGAGGATGAATGTGCATCCGCAGACGTTGGACGAACATACGCATCAAGCGGTGGCGAGACTCTTGCCGGAGGTCACGTCTGCCCTCCTTCGGAATTTTGCGGTCCTTTGGCTGAGCAAGCGTCGCGGACGTCCAATGCCGACGTTCGCTGACATGGATCCGGTTGAAATGCCCTGGGCACTCAATACTGTGTTCGTTCTACGCCGACGTAACGATGGTCTGTTCGCCTATGGTCTGGTCGGTCAAGGCATGATTGAGCAACTCGGCGGGTCGCTGAGGGGTAAGACCGCATTCGATGTGTTCGAGCCGGAATACGCGGCCTGGACCGAAAGCCGGTGGCAACGCGCCGCCGCGGGGCCCGAATGCTGCTACGTTCGCACAAACCATCAAACGGTCGACGGCATGCCGCTTAGCGCGGAGCGCATCTTGATGCCGCTGGCTGGGACAGGAAAAATCGTAGACGACATGATCGGGGTCGCCGAGTACCGGAAGTGGTCAGGTGAGGATACGGCTGTTGAAGGGCAGCAGCCCTTTGTTCAAACGATCTGGACGCCGATCGCAGAACTGCCGGAAGCAAGTGCCGGGAAGCCGATAAAACCATAACCACCGTGCGCCGCCACTCGCGACGGCGATGTTACCCCCGCCATCGGCTCCACGCTCTTGCGCTCGACCGGCATCAGCAGTCCCAGGCAATAGTCTCGTAACGGACCCACCCGGTTGGCGTGACCAATCACCTCTACCAGACCTTCGACATACCTGGAGAACCGCGCTTCGCTCGCGTCAAACTCATCGTCCATGGTAGCCTCGCTTGACGTCAGGACTGCACTAAAAACACAATATCCTGACCGACCAAGCCTACGCACGACTACATACTGCGACTTTGTGACTCAGCAATACTAGGTCAGCGCGTCGAACATCGCCTTCTTGAGCTGCTTGAAGCTGACCGGCTTGAACAGGATCGCCGAGGGGTGATCTTCGTTGATGCGGGCGACGGTCGCCGGCTCCTGGGACCCGGTTACGAAGATGATGGGGCTTCGGAACTGGGCGTGAATGGCGAGGGCCGCGTCGATGCCGTCCTTCTTTCCCTTGAGCCTGACGTCCATGAGGATGGCGCCGGGCCGGTGGCGTTCGGTCATGGCCACCGCCTCGTCGGCGGTATCGGCGAACCCGCAGACGCACAACCCCATGTCCTGAACCATGGTCGCCAGATGGTCGGCGATCAGGAACTCGTCCTCGACGATCAGGATGCATTGCGATGCGGTCATGTGGTGTCCTCTGGAAGCGGAAGTCGTATCTCGACTCGCATGCCCTGCGCGTATTCCACCGTCATCGTGGCGTCCAACTGTCCGACGAAGCCTCGGACCAGCTTGGCGCCCAATCCGTCGGGGCTCGACGCGAAGCGATCCGGCGCCGCCGGATCCTCGCCGTCGTCCTCGACGGTAAGCAGCGCTTGGCTTTCCGGCAGCAGATCGAAGCAAACCCTGATCGTGCAGCCCGCGTCGGCGCAGGCGTGCTTGGCGCTGTTGGTCAGCAGTTCCGTCAGTGCCAGCCCCAATGGTATCGCAATGTCGAGGGTAACGCTTGCGGCATCGGACTCGACCAGGATCCGGACCGGACGGTCGGCGGCGCTCAGCGTCTCGGCGAGGTTGCCGGCGAGTTCCGTCAGGAAGCCTCCGACCTCGAACGTCCGCAGGTTGGTGGCCGCCATCAATTGGGCGTGCACCACGCTCAGGGCGTGGACGCGATTGCGCAGTTGGGTGAGGGAATCCCGGACGGTCGGATCCGAAACCCGGCGCGCCTGCATCGCCAGCATCGAGTCGACCATCTGGAGGTTGTTCTTCACACGGTGGTAGACCTCGCGGAGCAGGAGGTCGCGTTCGCCGACCGTCTTCTCCAGGTCGGCGGTGTGCGCCCGGACGCGAAGTCGGGCGTCGCGAAGCGCCAGGGCGACGTCATGGACCTCGGGAACCCGGGTGAGCAACTGCCAGTTGGCTCGCCCGGGCTCCTCTCCCATTTTCCGCAGCGCGTCGATCGGACCGGCAATGCGGTTCGAGGCGAACGCGGCGAGGGCGACGCTCAGCAGGATCATCGCGCCACCGACCGCCAGGGTCGGCAGCACAAACTGCAGGGCCGAGGCCGACAGCCGGTCACCGGGCAATTCGACGGCGACGGTCCATCCGAACGGCTCTACGCGACTCAGCGCGACCACGGTTTCGCCGTCCTCGGGTGTCTCGACCCGGAACATTGATTCCTCGCCCCGCATCAGGTGGGACAGCAGCGGCTCATCCGCCTTCGCGCCGACGAAGGCGTCGTGGTCCCGGCTGCGGGCCACCGTGACACCCTGGCGATCGAAAACGGTGATGACCGCATCCG
>CAYNFA010000353.1:0-4943 GCA_964396345.1 uncultured Thalassobaculum sp. | reverse complement strand
TCGGGCCGGAACCGGGTCGAGGTGTGGCGACCCGAGGAGGGGCGTGCGGCTGCGTCCGTAGCGCCCTGACGGCCGCCTTGCGGCCCCGAGCGACGGGGGGGGTCAGCCGTCGGTCACGCCGCGGCCGTTGGTGCCGTCCGCCTCGACGAACCAGTCGCCGATCTCGCTCGAGGTCATGAACACCACGTCGTCGCGCGCCTGCAGCAGGTCAAGGCAGCGCTCGAACTGATGCGCGACGTGGGGCACGCCGATCAGGTGCGGGTGCAGCGCCAGGGTCAGCACGCGCGGCTGGGTCTTCGCCTCGCGCTCGAACACCGCCAGGGTCGCCTGCAAGCGGCGGAACATCTCGTCGGTGGTGCCGTGCTGGACCGCGTAGATCGGCACGTCGTTCAGTTCGAAGGTGTACGGCATGGCCAGCATCGGGCCGTGCTCGGTCCGCATCCAGCACGGCAGGTCGTCGACCAGCCAGTCATGCAGGTACTCGACGCCGTGCTTCTTCAACAGGTCCGGGGTGTCGAGGGTCTCGCCGATGCCGGCGCCGAGCCAGGCCTTGACCTTCTGCCCCGACAATTCGCGCAGGCGCGTCAGCGACCGGACAATCTCGGCCTCCTGGTCCTCGGACTGCTTCAGTGACTGCTGGAACCAGCCGTGGCCGACGAACTCCCACTCCGCCTTCAGCACCGCGTCGGCGATTGACGGGTAGACGTCGGCGACCTGGGCGTTCATCAGCGCCGACGCCTTCAGGCCGCGCGCCGCGAGCGCCTGCATGAAGCGCGGCAGACCGCAGCGCAGCCCGTACTCCACCCAGGCGAAATTCGCCACGTCCGGCGGGTCGCTCGGCTTGCCGTGCGGCGGCGGCAGGATGCCCCGCGGCATCGGCCGATCGAACGGCCAGTACTCGATGTTCATGGCCAGGTTGACCATGATCGGCTTGCCGCGGAACGGCTTGAGCGGCGGCCGGTCGCTGGACAGCGTGAACGGGACGCGGGGATTGGACCACATGGACATTCACCTCGACAGGGGCTAGCCGCGCGTCATCTGCTGCGGCAGGTAGGTCGCCATTTCGGGAACCATGATCAGCAGGATGACCATGACCACCATGACGAAGAAGAACGGCAACGCGGCGCGCGCCAGATAGAGCAGGTCACGCCCGGTCAGCGCCTGGATCACGAACAGATTCAGGCCGATCGGCGGGGTGATCTGCGACATCTCGACGACCACCACGATGTAGATGCCAAACCAGATCAGATCGATGCCGGCCTGCTCCACCATCGGCATGATGACGGCGACCGTCAGCACCACGATCGAGATGCCGTCGAGGAAGCAGCCGAGCAGCGCGAAGAACACCGTCAGCGCCAGCAGCAGCATCATCGGCGACAGCTGGAATTCCGCGATCCACTGCGCCAGCCCGCGCGGAATGCCGGTGAAACCCATCGCCACTGAGAGAAACGCCGCGCCGGCCAGGATGAAGGCGATCATGCAGGACGTGCTGGTGGCGCCCATCAGGCTGGCTTTGAAGGACTCCCAGTTGAGCGAGCCGGTGACCGCCGACAGCAGAAGGGCACCGGCGACGCCGACGGCCGCCGCCTCGGTGGCGGTCGCGATGCCGATGTAAATCGAGCCGATCACGCCGACGATCAGGAGCACGATCGGGATCAGGTGGCCGGTGGCCCGCACCTTCTCGCCGAACGACATCGCGATGTCGGCGGGCGGCACCTTCGAGGGGTTCAGCAGCGACCAGACGATGATCGTGCCCATGAACAGCGCGACCAGCACGAGCCCCGGGATCACCCCGGCGATGAACAGCCGGCTGATCGAGACGTCGGCCGCCACCCCGTAGACGATCAGGATGATGGAGGGCGGGATCAGCAGGCCGAGGGTGGCCGAGCCGGCGAGCGTGCCGAGCGACATCCGGTCATCGTAGCCGCGCTTCGCGAGTTCCGGGATGGTGATCCGCCCGATGGTGGCGGTGGTCACGGCCGACGATCCCGAGACCGCCGCGAAGATGCCGCAGCCGATCACATTGACGTGCATCAGCCGCCCGGGGATCCGCGTCATCCAGGGTGCGAGGCCGCGGAACATGTCCTCGGCCAGACGGGTCCGGAACAGGATCTCGCCCATCCAGATGAACAGCGGCAGGGCGGTCAGCGACCACGACCAGGACTGCCCCCAACTGGTGGTGGCCATGATCGAGCCGGCCGGCGCCGACGAGAACGTCGCGATCGCGAAGATCCCGACCGCGAACAGCGAGAGGGCGACCCAGAAACCTCCGGCGAGGACCAGGATGAGCACCAGGCCGAGGAGGGCGCCGAGAAATCCGACATCCATGATCTAGCGGCTTCCCGATTCGGAGGGGCTCTGGCTGACGTCGCGCGTCGGGCCGATGTAGGCGGGGTCGAGGCCGCGCAGCATGCGCACGCCGTCGACCAGGAACGCCAGGCTCAGGACGATCACGCCGATCATCATGCCGGATTGCGGAATCCACAGCGGCACCGGCACCAGGCCCTGGGTAAGGTCTTCGTAGATCACCGAGTAGTAGACCATCTCCGCGGTGTTGGCGGTGATGTAGAGGCTGAGAGCGAGGCCGCCGGCCACGCACAGACCCTCGGCTATGCGCCGCCTGCCCGCGGGCAGGCGGTCGATCAGCAGCGTTACCCGGATGTGGCTGTTCTGCCGGAGCGCGTAGCCGAGCGCCAGGAACGATGAGGCCGACAGGCAGTAGCCGGCGAATTCGTCCGCCGACGGGATCGCTATGCCAAGCAGGCGTCCCACGACCTGGGCCAGCACCAGGACACAGATCCCCACCAGGAAGAACGCCGCCAGCCCGCCGCAGGCGGCGAACAACCGATCCATCATCGGACCTCCGGAACACGCGAAAACGGGACGGCCGCCGCCCCCGCGCACGAGGACGGCGGCCGAGGTAGCGGGTTACTTGCGGTAGTCCTGGAGCAGCTTGGTGCCGTCGGCGCCGGCGCTCTTCTCCCAGTCGGCGGTCATCTTGGCGCCGATCTCCTGGAGTTGCTTCACCAGCTCGGCGCTCCCGGCCTCGACCTTCATGCCGTTGGTGGCGAGCTCCTTGGAGCTGGAATCGGAGACTTCCTTGCTCATCTCCCAGCCGCGCTTGCCGGCCGCGTCCGCCGCCGCCTGCACCGCCTGACGCTCGGCGTCGGAGAGACCGCGCCAGGCGCGCTCGTTCACGAACACCATGTTCTTCGGCATCCAGGCGTTCAGGTCGTAGAAGTAGGTCGAGAAGTCCCAGGCCTTGGAACGCAGGCCGGTCGCGCCCGACGTCACCATCGCATCGACCACGCCGGTGGAGAACGCCTGCGGGATCTCGACGGCCTCGACGATGGTCGGGATCGACCCCATCAGTTCGGCCATGGTCGCGGTCGCGGAATTGTAGGTCCGGAACTTCACGCCCTTTAGGTCGGCGACCGAGGCGATCGGCTTCTTGGTGTAGAAGCCCTGGCCCGGCCACGGCACGACATACAGCAGCCGCATGCCCTGCTTCGAAAGAGCGTCCACCACCAGGGCCTTCTGGGCTTGCCAGAGCTTGGCCGATTCCTCGTAGTTCGACGCCAGGAACGGCACCGCGTCGGCCCCGAAGATCGGGTTCTCGTTCAGCAGGTTCGCCATCAGCATCTCGGCGATCTGAACCTGGCCGGTCTGGACGGCGCGCTTGATCTCGGGGTGCTTGAACAGCGACTGGCCGCTGTGCACGTTGATCTTCAGCGAGCCGCCGGTGGCCTTCTCGACCTCCTCGGCGAACATGCGGATGTTCTTGGTGTGGAACTCCGCCTCCGGATACGGCGTCGGCATCTCCCAGGTCGCCGCCGAAGCGACCGACACCGACATCATTCCGACCGTCGACGCTACTGTGAGCATCCTGAGGAACGTCATGGCAATCTCCCCTTCTTGTTGAGCCACTGACCGTGACCCTCACTGTGTATACAATAGTAGCCGAATGCAAACCTTCGGGTTTGGCCCGCACGTCACCGGTTCCGCGGCGGCGCCAACGGCCGGGGCGCAGTGACAGATTGATCTCTACGCCGGCCCCGGCGACCGCGTATACTCTGTTTCGGCGTGGTGCCACAGGGGGAGACGATCGTGGCGTTCGACGCTGGGCGGTTCAAGGAGTTGGACGCGATGGTGCGCCGGATGGGCGCCATCGCGTCGGTGTTCGACGTGCGGTCCAGCACGCTCGGGAACAAGTCGTTCTCGGCATTTCGGGACATGATGGACGTGTACATCGACCTGTGCACGCGGGAGCTCAAGCAGGGCAAGGACTTCACCGAGAGCGGGCTGAAGCCGACCCCGGCGGACGTCGAGCGACTGAACGCCGCGTTCGAGCGGGTGTTCGGCAAGCGCCCGGATCAGTTCACGCCGTCCGAGTGACTGTCTCGCCGGCGGCCGGCGGGATCGGCCGGGCCGCCGCCGCCGCCGGTGTGGTTGCCTCGCGCGCCACCTCCGACATCACCCAGTCCCGGAACGCCTTGACCTTTGGGCGGTCCTGGGTGCCCTCCAGGCAAACGATGTAGTACGCCGCCTGGGTCGGAAGCGCCAGTTCGAACGGCTTCACGAGCCGTCCGGCGGCGAGGTCGTCGGCCACCAGCACGCTGCGGCCAAGCGCCACGCCGAGGCCGTCGATCGCCGCCTGCAACACCATCTCCGAGTGGTTGAAAGCCAGGTCGCGCCGGGCCTTGATGCCGCCGACCCCGGCCGCTTCCAGCCAGGTGACCCAATCCTCCGGAAGATCGTCGTGCAGCATGGTGTGGTGCCGCAAATCCTCCGGCCGTCGCAGTGGCGCCGGGCCGTCGAGCAGCCGCGGGCTGCACACCACGAACACCACCTCGGTCATCAGCCGCTCGGCGCGCAGGCCCCGCCAGTCGCCGCTGCCGTAGCGGATGCCGACGTCGACAGTGTCGGAAACGAGATCGACCAGC
>CAYNFA010000352.1:0-4950 GCA_964396345.1 uncultured Thalassobaculum sp. | reverse complement strand
CGTCGAGCAGATAGTCGACGTAGCGCTCGAACCCGAATCCGTCCTCGAACACGAACGGCAACATGCCGCAGCGGTCCGGGTCGGTGTCCGTCCACACGTGACTGCGGAACGACTGGAATCCCGAGGGCTTGCCCTCGTAGAACGGCGAACTGGCAAACAGCGCGGTGGCCAGCGGCTGCAGCGCCAGGCTGATCCGGTACTTCTCCACCATGTCGGCTTCGGATTCGAAGTCGAGGTTGGTCTGCACGGTGCAGGTGCGCTTCATCATGTCGATGCCCATGCCACCCTTCAGCGGCATGTAGCGCTTCATGATCTCGTAGCGGCCCTTCGGCATCCAGCCGATGTCCTCGCGCCGCCATTTCGGGTCGAATCCGACGCCGAGCATGCCGACGCCGAGTTCGTCGCAGACCTCCTTCACCTGGGCGAGGTGAGTGTGCACCTCGTCGCAGGTCTGGTGCAGGTTGTCGAGCGGAGCGCCCGAGAGTTCGAACTGTCCGCCCGGTTCCAGGGTGATGGCGCAGCCGGCGTGCGCCAGCGCGATGGTCTTGCCGTGCTCCTGGATCGGCTGCCATCCGAACCGGGTAAGCCCGTCCAGGATCGCGCCGATGCCGTCCGCCCCCTCGTAGGGAAGGCGCCGCAGGTCGCTCAGGCGGAACGCGAATTTCTCGTGCTCGGTGCCAACCCGCCAGGCCGAGCGCGGCTTGGCGCCGGAGGAAAACCATTCGACCAGCTGCGCCTTGTCGGTGATAGGCGCGCCTTGGTCTTCGGGTGGACGGGACATGCGTGCTCCACGCTCAGTCGATGGGGGTCGTCCAGTCGCCGGCAACCGCCTGCCAGATGGCCAGAGCCGCCAGCGCCGCGGTATCGGCACGCAGGAGCCTGGGCCCCAGTCCGACGGCGGTAACAAACGGCAGCTTCCGAAGCCGGTCAAGTTCCTCGTCGGCAAAGCCTCCTTCCGGTCCGATCACGAATCCGGCACGCTTGCGGATCGCCGGACCGGCGGCGATCAGCGCTGCGGCGATGCCCTGGCCGGCGCCGCTCTCGTCGCACAGGATCAGCGGTCGGTCGGCCGGCCAGTCGGCGATCATCCGCTCGAGCGACACCGGCTCGCGCACCGCCGGAACGGTCAGGCGGTCGGACTGCTCGGCGGCCTCGACGGCGTTCGCCAGCAGCCGCTCGGTGTTGACCCGGTCGACCATGGTGCGACGGGTCATGACCGGCCACAACAGCGAGGCGCCGAGCTCGGTCGCCTTCTGGGCGGTGAAGTCGATGCGGGCGCGCTTGATCGGCGCGAAGGCGAGCCACAGGTCCGGCTCCGGGCGCTGCGGTCGGGTCTGCCGCTCCACGGTCAGGGCGGCCCGGTTCTTGCCGATGGCGGCGATGCGCGCCAGCCACTCCCCGTCGCGGCCGTTGAACAGCGCCACCGCCTCGCCGGTGGCGAGCCGCAGCACGCTGCGCAGGAAATGGGCCTGCCCCGCCTCGAGCTCGACGCTGGCGTCGGCGGCCAGGTCGCCGGTCACGTGAAGCCGTGTCTCGATGCCATCCTTCATGGCCGGGATGTACCGCCCGACCGGCACGGCGGCAAGCAGGGCATTGCCGGTCCGCCGGCCAATAGTCGGCCGCGCCCGGAAATCGCCGTGTTTTCGGCTATCCTGCGGGTATGCGCATCCCATTCCTGTCGCGTCCCAGCACCCCGATCAGCAACCGTCGCCGCCAGCGCCGGCTGGAACCGCACGGCGACAGCTACGCCCGCATCGACGGGCGCGACCACCCGATCCGGAACTGGTCCGAGGACGGCCTGCTGGTTTCGCCCTACGCCGGGGGCCTGGTCGCCGGCCAACGCGCCACACTGTCGATTGTGATCAGCGACTGGCACGATCCCGACGGCGCGCTGCGGATCGATGGCCTGGCGGTCACCGTGCTGCGGATCGACCGGCATGGCCTCGCGGTGCGCTTCCGCCGTCTGGAGCGCTACAAGTCGGCCGCCCTAAAGCTACGCTACGCGCGCAAGAATCGGATTCCGACGTGACCAACGCCGTTCGACCGCCCGAGATCTACGTCGACGCCGACGCCTGTCCGGTGCGCGAGGAGATCGTCCGGGTCGCCGAGCGCCACGGCCTGGTCGTGCACCTGGTCAGCAACCGCGGCTTCCGCACCACCGACCGGCCGAACGTCCGCAACGTGCTGGTGTCGGACAGGCTCGACGCCGCCGACGACTGGATCGCCGAGCGCATCGGCCCGGGCGACGTCGCGGTCACGGGGGACATCCCGCTGGCGGCGCGTTGCCTGGAGAAAGGCGCGAAGGTCATGGACACCAAGGGCAAGCCATTCACCGAGCACGGCATCGGCATGGCGCTGGCAATGCGCGACCTGATGAGCGACCTGCGCGCCATGGGCGAGGTCTCCGGCGGCGGCCCCGGCTTCACCCGTCAGGACCGGTCGCGGTTCCTCGAGGCGCTGGACCAGGCGGTGCGGCGCTGACATCGCCGCGGCCGGGCCTCTTGGCCGAGCCGCCGGGAGCGCCATGTCTACCCAAATCCGGATCCAGCGACGGGGTGGCACGATGGCGACGACAGAGGGGCCGATGACCCAGGGCAGGACGACCCAGGGCAGGACGACCCAGGGCAGGACGACCCAGGGCAGGACGACGTTGGGATGGCTTGTCGCGGCGACGCTGGCTGGGCTGCTGCTGGTGCCGGCGCCAGCCAACGCCCAGGTCCGGGAGCGGGCCGAGGCCTGCGAACTGGTGGCCGAACAGCGGCTCGGCGGGCTGGCGCATCCCTGGGGGCTCGCCTTTCTGCCGGAAGGCAAGGCGCTGGTCACCGAACGGCCGGGCCGACTGCGGCTCGTCGATCTCGATCGCGGCGCCAGCGTGGTGGTATCGGGCACCCCACCGGTGGTCGCCAGCGGCCAGGGCGGCATGCTCGACGTCGCGCTGCACCCCGAATTCGCCTCGAACCGCCTCGTCTATCTCTCGTTCGCGGCCGGCTACGGCGGCGGCGCCGGCACCGCGGTGGCGCGCGGCCGGCTCGACGATTCGGGGTCCCAGCCGCGGCTCGAAGGCGTCGAGGTGATCTTTCGCCTGAACCGTCCAAGCGGTGGTGGCCGGCATTTCGGCTCCCGGCTGGTGTTCGACTCCGCCGGGTATCTGTTCGTGACAATCGGCGACCGCGGCGAAGCCGAGCGGGCCCAGGATCCCGACGACCACGCCGGCTCGCTGCTGCGGCTGCTGGACGACGGCGGCGTGCCGCCCGACAACCCGTTCGCGTCCGGCGGCGGGGCCCCGGAGATCTGGTCCTTCGGCCATCGCAACGCCCAGGGCATGGCGTTCGACCACGCCACCGGCCGCCTCTGGCTGGTCGAGCACGGCGCACGCGGCGGCGACGAGATCAACTGGCCTGAGCGTGGACGCAACTACGGCTGGCCGCGGATTTCCTACGGCGTCGACTATTCGGGCGCGAAGATCGGCGAGGGTACCGCCGCCCCCGGGCTCGAGCAGCCGGTGTTCCACTGGGACCCGTCGATCGCGCCGTCGGGCATGGCGGTGGTCTCGGGGTCGCTGTTTCCGGGGTGGCGCGGCGACGTGCTGGTCGGCGCCCTCAAGGATCGGATGCTGGTCCGTCTCGACGTCGAGGGCGACCGGGTCGTGGGCGAAGAGCGGTTGTTCCGCGGCGATTTCGGTCGACTCCGCGATGTCCGGATCGGCCCCGACGGGGCGATCTGGCTGCTGACCGACGCCGCCGACGGCGCGCTGATCAGGATCGTCCCGGCCGCCGGTCGCTGCGGCTGAACGCCGTTACCGGGAGAGCCATCGAATTATTGCAGTGCAACCGTAAAGCTCTATCAATATGAAAATAGTTGAACTTTAAATGGTGCATCGCAATATAGCGTTCGAACCAGAGAGCGTTCCGGGTTGAGGCGCGCGAGACTGAGCATCGACCCTTCGGAGGCTCCCGTGCCCCAGACGATCGAGACCATCACCCAGCCGCTGCCCGGTCGGCCCGGCGGCACGCCGCGCGACGAGCCGGTGGTCACGCTGCGGGCCGCAGCCGGTGACGGCGATGGCAACGGGCTGGTCGGCGGGGCCCGCATCCGATCGATCATGACGACCGCCGCCGCCCGGACGGCGGCCGGAATGTCGCACGGGCCGGTCGTCACCGTCGCGGTGTCCGCCATTGCCATGGTCAAGCCGGTGATGGTGGGCGACGTGATCGCCTGCCACGCCGATCTGGCGCGGATTGGCACCAGTTCGATCACCCTGGCGGTCGAGGTCCTGGTGCGGCGACAGGGCCTGGGCGCGCCCGAGCGGGTGGCCGCCGCCGACTACACCTACATGGCGATCGACGGCGACGGACGCCCGCGCCCGGTGCTGGAGCTTGGTCCGCTGGGCGAACGTTGCCATGATCCGCTGGACCCTGCCGCCGGAGCGACGCCATGGATGCCGATGACCTGATTCAGGATTTCGACTCGATCCCCGCCTACTCGCCGCCGCTGCACGACGGCACGGTGAACCGACGGCTGGTCGAGGGCGATCTCGGCGCCGGCGTCGAGGTGATCCAGGGGCGCCTTGCCCCCGGCGGCACCGCCAGCCGGCACAAGCACCGCGAGTCCTGGCAGATCATCCTGGTGCAGGCTGGCCGGGCGCGGATCGCGCTCGGCGACGATGTGGTCCGGGAGGTTGGACCCGGCACCGTGGTCCGGATCCCGCCGATGATGCCGCACCAGGTCGAGATCCTCGGCGAGGAGACCGCCGAACTGATCGTGATCTACAGCCCGCCGCTGGAACCCGACGGCTTCATCCCCGCGTAAGCGGCGGCGGGATTAAAACGAGCGTATCTCCCGTCAGCGGGCACGCTCGGCCTGCCACCGTCCCTCTGTGGGCCCCGGATAGCCATGGCTTCGCCACGGCTGTCCGGGGTGATGGGTGGACGGCCCCCTGACGGCATCAAG
>CAYNFA010000351.1:0-4955 GCA_964396345.1 uncultured Thalassobaculum sp. | reverse complement strand
CGTGCTGGAGTCGTTGCGCATGGCGGTCCGGCGCCGGCTGGTCGCCGACGTTCCGGTCGGGGTGCTGCTGTCCGGAGGGGTCGACTCGTCGCTGATCACCGGGCTGATCGCCGAGGCGAGCGACGCTCCCCTGGAGACGTTCTCGGTCGGCTTCGAGGCGGTGGGCGACGAGGTCGGCGACGAGTTCCGATACTCCGATATCGTCGCCGAGCGCTTCGGCACTGTGCATCACCAGATCCGGGTCGACAGCCGGGAACGGTTGCTGCCGTCGCTGCCGGGGTGTGTTGCGGCGATGTCCGAGCCGATGGTCAGCCATGACTGCATCGGCTTCTACCTGCTCTCCGAGGAGGTGTCGAAGCGGGTGAAGGTGGTGCAGTCCGGGCAAGGGGCCGACGAGGTGTTCGGCGGCTATCACTGGTACCCGCCGCTGCTCGACGACAGCACCGGCCCGGCCGACTACGCCCGGCTGTTCCGCGACCGCGACCACGCCGGATTCCTGGCGGCCGCGGGCCCGGCGCTGCGCGACGGCGACCACGCGGCGGCGTACCTGGAGCAGGCGTTCGCGG
This sequence comes from uncultured Thalassobaculum sp., assembly GCA_964396345.1. Lineage (GTDB taxonomy): Bacteria > Pseudomonadota > Alphaproteobacteria > Thalassobaculales > Thalassobaculaceae > Thalassobaculum_A. The sequence continues at coordinate 4,389 of CAYNFA010000351.1, read as the reverse complement.
CGCCCGGCGCCGGGCGCACCGTCGATCGGGCGCTGCGCCTCGACACCACGGTCATGCTGGTCGACGACCCGGTCAAGCGCGTCGACAACATGACCATGGCGTGGGGGCTGGAGGCCCGGGTGCCGTTTCTCGACCACGACCTGGTCGAACTGGCGGCCCGCATCCCCGCCGAGCACAAGGTCGGTGGCGGCGGCAAGCATGTCCTCAAGCAGGCGGCGCGTCGGGTCGTGCCGGACGCGGTGATCGACCGCCCGAAGGGATACTTCCCGGTGCCGGCCCTGAAGTACATCCGCGGCGACACCCTGGAGCACGTTCGCGGGGTTCTGAACGATCCCAGGGCGCGGGACCGTGGACTGTTCGAGCGAGGCTGGCTCGAGGCCCGCCTGCAGGATCCCGAGGCGTTCATCACGCCGCTCGGTGGATCCGAACTCTGGCAAGCCGCGTTGCTGGAGTCGTGGCTGCAGGCCCACCAGGTCTGACAGGAGGACAAGCCAATGACCGACCGCACCCAAGCGGCTTTCCGCCAACGCCGCTCCCGGGTCCGCGACCGTGCCCGACGGTCGTGGAGCCCGGGTCAGCCCGAGCCCCGCGATCTCGGCTCACCCGACGAGAACGCCATTGTCCACTGCGGATGGGGTCGACTCCTGTTCGCCCAGACTTTCAACTCCGCCGAGGCCTTGACCGAGGCGATCCGCGAGGAGGCTCCGGACGAGCGTGACATAGCGGTCTACCTGTCCGATCCGCATGTCGTGCTGGCGCAGGCTCCGGAGGCTCTGTTTCTGGACCCGTCGCACACGTTCCGGCTCGACTTCCAGCACTACCGGTCGCGTCGCGACCGCATCCCGGGGGTGTTCGTGCGACGCTTGCGGTCGGGCGACGATGCGGCGGCGGTCAATCGGATCTACGCCACGTCCGGCATGGTGCAGGTCAGCCGCGAGTTCTTCCTGAATCACCGTGGCTCGCGGCCTATCGTCCATCTGGTGGCGATCGACGAAGCGTCCGGCGAGGTGGTCGGCACGGTGACCGGGATCGACCATGCGCTGTCGTTCGCTGACCCCGAGCGGGGGTCCAGCCTATGGTGCCTCGCCGTTGATCCCCAGGCCAGCCTGCCCGGGATAGGCGAGGTGCTGGTGCGCCATCTGGTCGAGACGTTCCAGACCCGCGGCCTCGCCCGGATCGACCTGTCGGTGATGCACGACAACACCCACGCCATCGCGCTCTACGAGAAGCTCGGCTTCGAGCGGGTGCCGCTGTTCACGGTCAAGTACAAGAACCCGATCAACGAGCGGCTGTATTCGGCCCCGGCGCCTGAGGCGCGACTGAACCCGTACGCCCGGATCATCATCAACGAGGCCCGGCGGCGGGGCATCGGCGTCGAGATCGAGGACGAGGAGGCCGGCCTGTTCACCCTCAGCCATGGCGGGCGGCGGGTGGCTTGCCGGGAGTCCCTGACTGAACTGACTAGCGCGGTCGCCTTCAGTCGCTGCGACGACAAGGCGCTCACCTCCCGGCTTCTGAAGAAGCAGGGCTTTCGGGTGCCGGATCAACGCGAGGTCACCGACGACGACGGCGACGAGGCATTTCTGGCCAAGCACGGCCGGATCGTGGTGAAGCCGGCGAAGGGCGAGCAGGGGCGCGGCATAGCCGTCGACCTTGACACACCCGAAGCCATGCGCCGGGCCATCGAGACGGCCTACGGCGTGTCGGACCGTGTGCTGCTGGAGGAGTTCTGCGAGGGTCAGGACCTTCGGCTGATCGTCATCGACCACAAGCTGGTGGCGGCGGCGATCCAAAAGCCTGCCAGCCTGGTGGGGGACGGGGTCTCGACGGTCCGCACCCTGATCGAGAAGCAGAGCCGCCGCCGGGCGGCCGCCACCGGCGGCGAAAGCCGCATACCGGTCGACTCCGAGACCGAGCGATGCATCGTCGCCGCCGGATATGGGTACAATTCGGTGCTGCCGGCAGGCCAGCCCCTGGCGGTCCGCAAGACCGCGAACCTGCACACCGGGGGCACTATCCACGACGTCACCCCGATCCTGTCGCCGCGCCTCGCGCTGGCGGCCGAGGAGGCGTCGCGGGCGCTCTGCATTCCGCTGGTCGGTTTCGACTTCCTGGTCCCCGACCCGGCGGGCGAGGCCTACGTGATCATCGAGGCGAACGAGCGCCCTGGTCTCGCCAACCACGAGCCGCAGCCGACCGCCGAGCGGTTCGTCGACATGCTGTTCCCGCACACCGTCGACCGCGCCGCCCGTGCCTCGGGTCATCGCTTCGAGGAGGACGCCCATGTCGCCGCTCGATAGATCGGCCGAAGAGCGGCTTCGCGCCTACGGGGACGCGTCGCGAACCCTGGCGGCGATCGAGGGACGGCGGATCCTGGACCACTTGATGGGGCTCGAGGCGATCCCGAGCCCGACCGGCTACACCGACAGCATCGTGCGCCACGTCTGCGGCTGGCTCGCCGGCCGCGGTATCGACTTCGAGTTGACGCGGCGTGGGGCGATTCGCGCCAATCTGCGCGGCGAGGTCGCGACCCCGGATCGAGCGGTGGTGGGCCACCTTGACACGCTCGGCGCCCAGGTCACGCGCCTGAAGCCGAACGGCCGGCTGGCGGTTCGTCCGGTCGGCAGTTGGGCAGCGCGGTTCGCCGAGGGCTCTCGCGTCACGGTGTTCACCGAGGCCGGACCGCGGCGCGGCACGATCTTGCCGCTCAAGGCGTCGGGGCACGTGTTCGACCAGGAGATCGAGACCCAGCCGTCGCACTGGGACAATCTCGAAGTCCGTGTCGACGACCGGGTTTCCACCCAGGAGGACCTGATGTCGCGCGCCTACCATGTCGGCGACATGGTCGCGATCGACCCGCAGCCGGAGATCACCGACACCGGCTTCATCAGCGCTCGGCATCTCGACGACAAGGCCGGTGTCGCGACGATGCTGGAAGTGCTGTCGGCGCTCACCGAGACCGAGGCACGGCTGCCGGTGGACTGCCACTTCCTGTTCACGATTTCGGAGGAAACCGGCTCCGGCGCGTCGGCGGTCCTGCACGGCGACGTCGCGGAACTGCTGGCGGTCGACAACGCCACGGTGGCGCCGGGGCAGAACTCCTCCGAGTACGGGGTCACCATCGCCATGGGCGACATGACCGGACCGTTCGACTACCACCTGACGCGCGGCCTCATCGATCTGGCCCGACGCTTCGGGATCGACCATCGCCGCGATGTCTTCAAGCACTACCGCTGCGACGCCGCCTCCGCCGTGGAGGCCGGCAACGATATCCGGACCGCCCTGGTCGCGTTCGGGCTGGATGGCAGCCATGGCTGGGAGCGCGTGCACATCGACTCGTTGACCGCGCTCGCCCGGCTGGTCGCGGTCTATGTGATGAGCCCGCCGGTGGTGCCGCGCGACGAACTGGAGATCGGGCCGCTCGAGGGCTTTCCGGACACCCAGGAGTGACATCGCGCGCGTCCTCCCGGCCGGCGTGTTAGACTGACCCCGGAAGCGGAGTGACGGCACCCGGCCGGGACGCCCTCCTTCCGCTTCCGGAACCGCAACCGGCGATCGACAGGAAGCCATGTCGGAGCATGATCCGCGGCCGGAACATCTGGCCTACGACCTCAACAAGGCGCTGTTGTCCGTGGTGGGGCTGCGCACCCAGATCCCCGAGGATGCGTTCACGGCTTCGATTCTCGGCACCGAACGGTCCGGCAACGGTGTGGTGATCCGCGAGGACGGGCTGATCCTAACCATCGGCTACCTCGTCACCGAGGCCGAGACCACCTGGATCACCGACAACCGCGGCCGCGCGATACCGGGAACGGTCCTGGGCTACGACCAGGAGACCGGCTTCGGCCTGGTGCAGGCGTTGGGCGCGCTGGACCTGCCGGCGCTGGAAATCGGCGATTCCGCCGCGGTCCGCGAGGGCGATGCGGTCGTCATGGCCGGGCACGGCGGTCGTCGGTCGGCGGTGCGCACGCAGGTGATCGGCGTGCGCGAGTTTGCCGGATACTGGGAGTACCTGCTGAACGAGGCGATCTTCACGGCGCCCGCCCACCCGAACTGGGGCGGCTGCGCCCTGATCGGCGCCGACGGCAAGCTGGTCGGCATCGGATCGCTTTTCATCCAGCAATCCCAGGGTGGCTCGCAGCCTGTCGACGGCAACATGGTCGTGCCGATCGACCTTCTGAAGCCGATCTACGACGACATGGCGACCTTTGGCAGGGTAAACCGGCCGGCGCGGCCCTGGCTCGGACTCTACGGGACGGAGATGGAGAATCGCCTGGTGGTCGCGGGCATGGCCGATGGCGGCCCGGCGGAGCAGGCCGACATCCAGGTCGGCGCCCTGATCGCCAAGGTCGACGGCAGGCCGGTGACCAGCCTCGCCGACTTCCTGCG
>CAYNFA010000350.1:0-4958 GCA_964396345.1 uncultured Thalassobaculum sp. | reverse complement strand
ACAGATGTACCCGTAGCCGCGAACGGTGCCGATAACCTCCGCCCGCTTGCCGAGCTTGCGCCGCAACGCCGCCACGACGGCGTCCACAACGTTGCTGCCGCCGTCGAAGTTCAGGCCCCAGACGTCGGTGAGCAGGTCCTGCCGGGAAACCGCCGCACCCTGGCGCAGCCAGAGATACCGCATCAGCTCGAATTCGAGGCGCGTCAGCGGGACCAAGCCATCTTCCAGGCGGAGAGCCCGGCTGCCCAAGTCTAGAATTTCGTCGCCATCGGCCCCCAGTTCCATGTCGAGAAGCCAGGACAGCCATCCGTCGACGGACGCCGGACCCATGTCGAGCATTGCGGTGCTGTACGATACCGTCCCAATGCTGGCCCCATTCTCCGGGAGCATTCGAAAGCCCAGTTGTGTCGCGACCTTCGCGTAGGGTGCCGGGTCGGCCAAACCGAGATAGACGCGGCGCAGCCGTGGCCGCAACTCCATGTACTGGCGCTTGATGTCAAGCCAAGCGGAAGCCTGGACCAGCGATGGCCGTTCGCCGTCGGCGCCGCTGAGCCAACGGCGCAGGAACAGGGAGATCTGCCCGTGCGGCCGCCGGACCTCCCGGGCGTGTGACCACCACCGCGCGGCCAAGGGATCCGACAACAACAGCTGCTCCGAGACCTTCGCAGGGTCGAACAGGGCGTAGAATCCAGCGACCTCGCCGTCAGGATAGAGGACCACGGAAAAGACCTGGGAGGCGTTGGTCCACCAGCGCTCGAGGATCCGCGTGCCCTCCGGCGGCTCATGAAGCGACGCGATCCGGACGATGGCCTCCCCGTGTTCCGGCCGCGCCGGCTCGACCGCGAGCGGTGCCGTTTCACGCGGAAAGAACGCGTCCCGAACCACCGGATTGCGCAGCAGGTAGATCAGATCGGCTGTGTACCGCCACAGCTCGCCGCCCTTGGCACCCTTGGCCGCGGCCCTCAGGTGGTGCCATGCGGATCGGCGGGAAGCCCGGAACCCGATTGGGTCGGTGGCTTCGAATTCGGCAGCAACGGCTTCCCGGATGGCGTCGTGCATGACCAGCCCCCCGCCATCCACCTCGATGAAGGGAATGCGGGCGAGGCGCGCCATCAGGTCGCCGGCTCGGGCCCCCGGCCCGACCGCCTCGATCAGCGGACGGGTTATCTGCCTGACAACGCACGACGCCCATAGCACCTGCCGAACGTCCCCATCCTCGATCTCGCCGAGATACAGGCGCGCCAGATGGTGCAGCACAGCGTCAAGCGGTGCGCCCCTGTGCAATCCAGCTCCGGAGGCGAGGGTCGAGGCCATCTTCAGCGCCAGCGGGTGGCCGTGCGCAAACTCGACGACACGCCGAGCCGCCTCCCCGATCACGCCCGCCCGCCCGACAAGCGACTGCGCCGTCTCGTCGTCGAGAGGCTTGAGCTGCATCGGCCGGTACAGCCCATGCCAGTCCGGAGCCATGATCCAGTGGGCCGCCGGGGCCAAGCGGCTCGCAAGGATGATGCGGACGCTGTCCGGCAGGGAGGGCGCGAACGACCGGCGCATCCAAACGTCCAGAAGATTCAAGACCTCATACTGATCCAGCAGGAGTGCGACACGCCGACCGCCGCAAGCCAGGGCCTCGCCGGCTTCCTCCGCAGTTTTCAGGTCGCCAGACAGCAGTTCGGACAAGCTCCGCAGGAAGCCGGACGGCGTAGGCTCGATCGCGTCGCACTCCATAGTCACGACGTGAACGCCGCGGCCTCGTGCCTGCCCAGCAAAGGCCTCAAGAAGCGCGGACTTGCCAATCCCCGCGACACCGTGGACGTGAACGATCAAGGGCGCGTCCTCGTTCAGGCAGCGGAGCAGCATGTCGAGTTCGCGTTGCCGACCCAGCGTCTGCCAGGAGTTGTGCTGCAGGCGATCGCGAATCATCCGCACGTCGACTCCTTGTCCAGGTATCGGTCCGCCCCTGCCTGGGACTGGTGGTCGCCTGACGAGGCGGACACGGTCGGCCTCCACGACGACAACGCGCGAGGCTGCACAAAGTCACGATCGGAGGTCCATCGAGCCGACGAGATGCAAATCCCGGTCTTGCGGTCGCGCCGCTACTTGCCCAGCAGGCAGATCGAGTTCAACAGAGGGCCTTCGGGTCCGGTGCGAGGGTCTTGGTCACCGGGTTCGCGTCCAGGCGCTACACGCTCCGTCAACGACTTGAAAACTGCAGGAGCCGCTGCCGGCGTCGATGCCGCCGTCACGGCCGGTCCGACGCGCCCGGCATGATGACCCGCATTGTTCCCTGGGCCTGGGCGACCAGGCGGCCCGACCCGTCGTGGATCTCGGCCGTGGCGGCCATCAGCGTCCGCCCCCGCCGCACCACCCGTCCGTGCCCGAGCAGATCGCCCCGCCCCGGATCGAGATACGTGATCGAGATCATCGACGTGGCGACGCCGCCGCCGTCGAGGACGCTGCGGCAGGCTGTCGCCAGGGCAGCATCAAGGAGGCTGGCGATGGCCCCGCCGTGGACATCGCCGCGGCTGTTCTCGAGGTCGGCGCGGCTGGCGAGACGAACCGTCGAACGCCCGTTGGCGGCCTCGACGACGCTCACGCCGAGAAGCCGATAGAAGGGGCGGGCCGGCTCAGAACCCTCCTTCATCAAGGTTCCTCGGTCACCGGGATCAGAGTCGCGCACGCCGGTTGCCAAGCGATGTAGGCTGGGGCACCGACGGCGGGAACCTGGTCGCGCCATGTCGTGATGATCGTGAACTCGTAATCGGCGACCGTGACGGCGACGTTCAGGGACGCTCCGAGGTCGCTGATACGGGCGACCCTGCCGGTCAGGTAATGGCCGTCCGCTGGCGGCGTCGAGGCAATCATCGTGTCCTCCGGCCGAACCAGGAACGCGGCCTCGTCACCAACCTTGACGTCCGGCCGCGGCGGAACGCTGATCTCTCCGATCGTCGGCACGGCGATCGTCGCGACCTCGCCGTTAAGCGCCCGCACCGTGCCGCGGACCAGGTTGGCTTGCCCGATGAACCCGGCGACAAAGATGTCGGCCGGCCGGCTGTATATGTCGCGGACACTACCGACCTGGCGTACGCGACCCTTGTTCATGACGACCAGCCTGTCGGCAGTGGCCATTGCCTCGCCCTGGTCGTGGGTCACGAACACCGTCGTGATGCCGATCTGGCGCTGGATCTGACGGATCTCGAAACGCATCTGCTCGCGCAGGCTGGCGTCGAGATTGGACAGCGGTTCATCGAGCAGCAACACCGATGGTTCGATTACAAGGGCTCTGGCCAACGCGACACGTTGTTGCTGGCCGCCAGAGAGCTGGCGTGGATAGCGCTCCCCGAAGCCGCCGAGTCGCACGAGCTCTAAGGCACGGGCGACCCGGGAACCGGCCTCGACACGCGCCACGTTGCGCATCTTCAAGCCAAACGCGATGTTCTCCTCGACCGTCATGTGCGGAAACAGCGCATAGCTTTGGAATACCAAGCCGATGTTCCGCTTGAACGGCGGCAGGCCCAGCGCCGAACGTCCATCGATGAGAATGTCGCCGCCGCTCGGCTCGAGGAATCCGGCTAGCATGTTCAGGGTCGTCGTCTTTCCACATCCCGAGGGCCCGAGCAGGGCGACGAACTCGCCCTGCTCGATCCGTAGTGAGAACGATGCAACCGCCTCTATCGATCCAAAGCGCTTTGAAATGTCGATCAACTCGACCACTGCCATCCCGGCTTCCCCTCTCGCATCACAACCACTGCTGCGCCACCGCGCTCCAACCCGCCTGCACTCAGCGCAATCCAAAGATCCTTCCGATACCGACGGTCCGTTCGAGCACGACCGTCATGAGAATTGCGAACAGCACCAGGACGGAGCTGATGGCGGTGATGAAGGGGTCGTAGTTCTGCTCGACATAGGCGAAGACCAGGACCGGCAGCGTCATTGCCGTCGGGCTGGACAGGAAGAGCGATACCGCGACCTCGTCGAACGAGATGATGAAGGTGAACAGCAGACTCGCGACGATGCCCGGCCGGATCAGCGGCATGGTGACGTAACGGAAAGTGCGCCAGCGGCTTGCACCCAGGCTGTTCGCGGCAAGCTCGAGATTTGCGTCCAGGCCCGTGAGCGCCACAGTGACGAGCCTGATCGCGAACGGCGTGGTGACGACAAGGTGTGCAATGATCAGCGTGGACACATCTCTCGGCAACCCGGCGGCGATATAGAAACGCAACAGGGCGATGCCGAGCACTAGAGCCGGCAGGCTCAGCGGCGCCATGAACAGACTCTGGATGATCTCACGGCCGGGAAAGCGGTAGCGGACCAGGGCCAGAGACGCCATTGTGCCAATGGCCGTTGCGCCAATTGCCGTGGCCATGGCCACGATCGCGCTTACCTTGAGGGATTCGATGAATTCCGGTCGGTGCGCAATCTCGATGTACCACCTGAGGCTGATGCCGCGCGGCGGAAACGTGATGTAGTCGGCCGCGGTCAGTGACTCAAGCAGGATGACGGCGACCGGGGCGACAGAAAAGCAGCACACGAGGACCACATAGGTGGCGAGTCCGAGGCTCGGCGTCGACGGCGTCATGAAAACACCGCCCTGAAATGACCGCGCTCGATGAGGCGCGTCTGGATCGTCAGGATGGCGATGACGATGACCACGAGCGTCACCGCGAGTGCCGAGCCCAAGGGCCAGTTCTGCAGGATCATGGTCTGCTCGTAGATCGCCGTCGAAAGCACCATGTAGCGGGCACCACCGAGCAGGGCCGGCGTCACGAAGGCGCTCGACGCGAGGCTGAAGACGATCAGCAACCCGGACAGCACTCCGGGCAAGCTCAGTGGCAGCACAACGTGCCATAACACACGCCAAGGATTGGCGCCAAGACTGGCGGCGGCCAGCGGTACCTGCGGGTTGACGGCCTGCAGCGAGGTCGCAATCGACAGCACCATGAACGGCAAGAAAACATTGG
>CAYNFA010000349.1:0-4958 GCA_964396345.1 uncultured Thalassobaculum sp. | reverse complement strand
CTCGGCCAACGACCAGAAGGCACTGCTCCTCGAGGATCTCAGTCACCGTGTGAAGAACCACCTGCAATCCCTGATCGCCCTCCTGTCGCTCAGCCAGAGACGGTCGATCGACCCGGCGTCGGGCCAACTCCTGCAGGCCACGATCGGCCGCATCATGGTTCTGGCAAGGGTCTATGATAGGTTGCAGATTCGAGACCAGCAGGGCACCTTTGTCGGTGCCCATGACTATCTGCGGACGCTCGTCGAGGAGATCGCCGGCGCCATCGTCGGCCTTCGCCCGGTCACCATCGAGACGGTGTTGGCCGATGTGGAGATCGACGCCAACCGGGCGGTCACGATCGGACTGATCGTCAACGAGGCCCTCACGAACGCCCTCAAATACGCCTTTCCAGGTGATCGAGCCGGCACCGTCGCCGTCCGGCTGGAGGCGCGCGGCGACCGGCTCGTGCTGTCCGTGTCCGACGACGGGGTGGGACTGCCGGACGAACTGCCGACAGGAAGCACCGGCCAGTGGCTCATGCAGGCGATGGCGCGCCAACTCGGCGGCAGCATCGAAACGATCGGTAGCCAGGGTACAACCGTGGTCGTGGAGTTTCCCGCTTAAGCTGGCTGCTAGTGTTTGCGCGCCTGCACGAGGGTCCCGAGGATGGTGGCCTCACCGAGGGCCCGGCAGGCTTCGAGGCGGTGCAGCCCCTCGACCAGCACGTAGCGCTTGCCGTCTTGGCGCACCAGGATCGGCGATTTCTGGCCCTCCTCCATGATCGCCGCGGCAAGCTGTTCGACAGTCTCCGGGTTCAGGGTGGAACGCCGCTTCGCCGGCACGTAGATCGCTTCGATCGGGATCTTCTCGTCCTTCATCATTGTCTGCGGCTCCCTACACGCTCTCGATCCGCGCGGCGTTGCCCCCGCGCGATGCACCGCGTTTCGCAGCATCACGCATGTCGCACGGCGAGTCACGCCACGGCAGGCCGAAGGCCGGATTCAGCATTCGTTAACAGGTTTGCGATTATGATTTTCCTTGGGAAATGGGGGAGAGGCCGAAAGGCCTGATCGGAATGAGCCAACAGGAAAGCGTGCGAGAGGGCAGCGGAGGGTCTTCCAGCCGTTCCGGCGTATGGTCGACGGCCATGCGAATTCGTCCGATGCTCGGCCCTGCGTGGTTGACCCGCACGGGAATCATGCTGGCGACGATGATCGTTCTGGCGGTGCTCAGCCAGTTCTTCCGGTCATCGAATGGTGTGATCGCGCCCGAGATGATGGCCGAACTGCATGTCGATGCAGGGGCGATCGGGCTGTCGTCGGGGGCGTTCTTCGTTATCTTCGCCCTCCTCCAGATTCCCATCGGGGTGCTGTTCGACCGCTACGGTCCGCGTCGCGTGGTGTCGGCAATGCTGTGGTTTGCGGTTCTCGGATCGTGCGTGTTCGCGCTCGCCCAGTCCCTTGAACTGCTGGTAGCCGGCCGGTTCCTGATCGGCCTCGGCTTCGCGGGCGGCATGGTCGGATCCCTCGTGGTGCTGTCACGCTGGCACAACCCGACCGACTTCACCCGCGCCATGACGATCCTGTTCGCCGCGGCGAACCTCGGGAGCCTGCTCGCCACCTCACCGCTCGCCGCCGCCAACGCCTGGATCGGCTGGCGGTCGACCTTCGTCTTGCTGGCCGTTGCCACGGCCCTGGTGGCGGTAGCCTTCTTCGCCATTGTACGTGATTCCCGCGATGGCGCTGACGAGGCGGCTGCGCGGCCGCAATCGCTGGGCCAGTCGTTCCGTGGGATCGGCGAGGTGTTCCGGGTACCCGGGCTCATGAGTGTCCTGCCGTTGATCGCTCTCGGCTACGCCTCCGTGATCACGATCATCGGCCTCTGGGGAGCGCCGTTCCTGCACGAGGTTCATGGCCTTGAAGGCATCGAGCGTGGCAACGTGCTCTCGGTGTTGGCCGTCGCCTTCATCGTCGGGACACTCGCCTATGGACCGGTCCAGCGCCGCGTCGGGCAGTTCCGTCCGGTGGTGGTGGCCGGCGCCGTGGGAACCGGCGCGCTGCTGATCGTCCTCGCCGCCGTCGCCGACGCCAGCCTGTCACTGACGCTGCCATTGCTGGTCGTCACCTGCGTCGTCGGGGCTTACAGCGTCATCATGATGGGGCATGGCGTAGCCCTGATCCCGTCAAACTTGGCGGGCCGCGGCACCACCACGCTGAACGGTGTGCTGATGGGCGGAACCGCGATCCTCCAGATCGTCAGTGGCGCGGTCGTCGAGATCGGACACCAGTGGTTCGGGACGCCGGCCGCCGGTTACCCGGCCTTCTTCATGTTCCTCGGCGTGGCGACGCTGGCGGCTGCGTTGATCTACCTGCGCACGCCGGAGCCTCAGACCGCCGTCCGCAAGCCCGGCTGATCCACGCTCAACTCACGACATCAACCGGCAAAAGGAGATTGTAATGTTGGTCAGACGCTTGATTTTGAGCCGCGTGGCACTCGGGTTCGGCGCGATGTGGCTTGCGGCAGGTGCAGGCCGAGCCGCTGCCGGCCCCGGCCTCCCCGGCGGTGCTTGAGGTAACCGGTCAGGTCACCACTCGCAACGTCGGCGACAAGGCGGTTTTCGACGTCGCGATGCTCGAGGCTCTGGGCGGGGCCAAGACCGTCACGTCTACCGCCTGGACCGAGGGACAGTCGACGTTCGAGGGTGTCCTGCTGAGCAAGCTGATGGAACGGGTCGGCGCCTCCGGGGCGACCGCAGTCGCCGTTGCGCTGAACGACTACAAGGTGGAGATCCCGGTCGCGGACTTCAAGCAATACCCGGTGATCCTGGCCTACAAGATGGACGGTGAGTTTCTGAAGATCCGTGACAAGGGCCCGCTCTGGATCATCTATCCCCAGGACGATTTTCCGGCACTGAAGACCAAGCAGACCCAGGCGAAATGGGTTTGGCAGGTCAAAGAGCTGCAGTTCAAGTAACGCCGGGCAGACAACCGAGTGATCGACGACCGGGCAGTTTACATGGTGCCGCGATGGCGAACCTCAGCGAAGTGAAGTGGTTTGTGCTGCGTTATGGGGTGCCCTTTGTTGGTTTTGGGGCGTTTCTGGCCGGGATATTCTTCATATTCCAGGGTCTTATCCTTCAGCGTGAACTGGTCGAGAAGGAAAGCCGGATCAGTGTCTGGTTTCTGGCGCAGGCCAACATCGAGTTCCTGCGTTTCACGGAGTCCCTGAAGGACTACGTGATCGAGCCGGGTCCAGGGACGGCCAAGGTTGCGACCGAGCGCTTCGAGATTTTTTGGAGCCGGCTGCCGCCGCTGCTCGAAGGGTCACAGACCGCGGATCTTCGGGCCCTCGACGGCGTGGTGTCGTCGACCAAGGCAATGATCGCGGCGCTCGAGGAACTTGAGCCCGACATGGCCCGTCTCGAGGCGCTGACGCCCGCCGGGGTGGACACGATCAACGATCGCCTCGACGAGCTGCGCGCTCCGCTGCACGACCTCGTCAGGCGCGCCCTGCTGTACGAATCCAACGAGGTGAACCGGGGCAGGGCCCGGCACGAGGAGCTTTACCAACAGCTGCTGGGGTTGTTCGTCCTCACCCTCATGGTCGGTCTCGTCATTTTCGGCCTGCTGTTCCGGCAGATCGTGAAGACCAACAACGCCGTCATCGCGAAGGACCTGGCCGCCAAGCAGGCGATCACCGCCCGCAACGAACTCGAGCTGGCGATCAACAGCATCTTCGAAGGGTTCATCATCTACGATCAGGAGGATCGGGTCGCCCTGTTCAACCGTCGCTACGTCGACCTGCACCCCATGCAGGCCGACCAGATGGCGCTGGGGGTGAGCTTTGAGGACCTCCTGCGCGCAGCTGTACGGAACGGCGGGATCCAGATGCCGGCCGACCAGGTCGACGGGTGGGTCGCCTCCATCCTGGCCAAGCGCCGCGAGACGGTTGAGACTACCTTCGAGAGTCGGCTTTCAGACGGACACTGGCTCCGGATCAGCGAACGGCGGGCCAGCGATGGCCGCCTGGTCAGCGTCCACACCGACATCAGCGACTTGAAGGAACGCGAGCGTCTGATTCAGCAGAAATCCGAACTGCTGCAGACCACGCTCGACAACATGAAGCAGGGCATCGCGGTGTTCGACGCCGAGGCCACGCTGGTCCTGTTCAACAACCAGTACCTGACGATAAACCAGTACCCCACCGGCTTCCCACGGCTGTCGACGCCCTACAGCGAATTGGCGGGCTTCGCGGCGGGGCGCGGTGACCTTGGGAGCGGTGACCAGGCGGCGCTTGTCAGCTCGCAGGTCGCCGCGATCGAGCGGGTGATGCGAACCCGGTCCGGCAGCCTGCGGCAGCAGCGGAGACTGGGGGACGGTAGGGTGGTCGAGACGATCGTGTCCGCGTTGCCGACCGGCGGATTCGTGAAGACTTATGAGGATATTTCCGACCGGATCGCCTCGCAGGCCGAGCGGGCGCACATTATGGAAATGTATCACGCCGCCCAGAAGACCCAGGCGCTTGGCACGCTGGCTGGCGGCATTGCCCACGACTTCAACAACATCATCGGCAGCATCATCGGCAACTGCGCGCTGCTGATCTCCGACCTGCCGGACGGCGACCCGGGATATGTCCGGCTCCGTCAGATCATGGATTCCGGCACGCGTGCTCGCGACCTCGTGCGGCAGATCCTGACATACAGCCGCAACGCCGAATCCGACCGTAAAGCCCTCGCCCTCAACATGCTGATCGAGGAAAGCCTGGCGACACTGCGGCCGCTGATGCCCCGAAACGTCGCCCTGCAGGTCGAAAACATCGAACCGTGCCACATTTCCGGCGACGCCACCCAAATCCACCAGGTGATGCTCAACGTCTGTGTCAACGCCGGCCAGGCGATCGGCGAGCGGCAAGGCAGGATCAAGGTATCGGTCCAGCGGGTGGACGTCACGGCGGCCGACCTGCCGGGTCTCGACCACAC
>CAYNFA010000348.1:0-4966 GCA_964396345.1 uncultured Thalassobaculum sp. | reverse complement strand
TGTGGAGCGAGTATCTCGGGCCCCAGGCCCGCGTGATCGGTGTCGACATCGATCACAGGACCAAGCAATTCGACAAGCTGCTGCCGAACATCACGGTCGTCGTCGGCGACCAGTCGAGCCAGCGGGTTCTTGACGGCTTGGTCGCCGATCACGGACCGTTCGACATCGTGATCGACGATGGCGGCCACACCGCGCGCCAGCAGATCAGCACCTTCAACGGCATTTACGCCAGCGTTGCCGAGCGCGGCGTGTTCATCTGCGAGGACACCCACACCAGCTACTGGCCCGAATACCAGGATGCCGGCGCCGGGACGACGATGATCGAACACGCCAAGAAGATGATCGACCAGATGCACACGATCTACTGCCCGGAGGCGCAGGTGGCGCGGTTCCGGACGCCGATGGCCGCGCGCCCGGGCGACTTGCTCACCACCCGCTTCGCGGCGACGACCTTCAGCGTGCAATTCTACGATTCGATGATCGTGTTCGAGAAACGGCCCCGCGCCGAGCCTTTCACCGAGTTCCGCTAAGGATCTGGTCGGCGGCTTTGCTCGTGCCGCCCCCCAGCGGGCAGCCGACGCAAACCGGCCGGTCACCGGCGCACCAGCAGGAACCGTCCGTTGCGTCCATGTGCGGGCGCAAGATCGGGATGTCAGCGAAGCGCTGGTCCACGTAGACCAGGACCGCGTCGGGTTCACCGTCAATCGAATAGGCGAGCGGAACAACCACCTTTTCCTGGGTCCGGACCCCGTTCTCGACGACACCCTTTCGACGGAACACCCGCAGCCGATAGTGCGACACCACCGCGACTCCGCGTCGGCGGGCGTCGTTGGCCTGCGCGCGCATGATCGCCGCCACCGGCACCGGCCACTCGGCCAGGGTCAGGCCGGTCAGGTCGCGACCGAGGTTCTGGGCGAGATGGGTGCCAAACAGGCGATAGACATAGTCCGACTGCTCGGCGCGCCATTGCAGGATACCGATACCGCCGACCCAACGCCGCAGGTCCTCGGCCAGAAACGACTGCCGACGCAGCACGCCGTCGTCTCCGCGCCGGCCGTCGAAGAAGGCCAGCAGTTCTCGGCTGGTGGCGAAGGTCAGCCGGTCCGACACATCAAACGTCATGCCGGCGGTGCCTCACGACGAAATTCCGGGCGATTGCTGGAAAAAACCACGACAATCATGAGAGATACGACCGCGCCAAGTCACAATAGTGCGTCGCGGAGGCGAGGATATTGTCGACATCGGCCCGGTTCAGGTCACGCATCTTGCGGGCCGGCGACCCTGCCCAGAGTTCGCCCGATCGGACCCGCTTGCCGGGCGTCACCAACGCCCCCGCCGCCACCATGGCGTGGCGCTCGACCACCGATCCGTCCATGACCGTCGCCCCCATCCCGACGAAGCTGTCGTCTTCGAGAACGCAGGCGTGCAGGATCGCGGCGTGACCCACGGTTACCCCCGCCCCCACCAGGCACGGCAGGGAATCGGTGGCGATGTGCACGATCGTGCCGTCCTGGATATTGCTGCGGGCGCCGACCCGAATGTGGTTACCGTCGCCGCGCAGCACGCAGCCATACCAGATCGACGCGTCCTCACCGATCACGACATCGCCGATCAGCACCGCGGTCTCGGCGACAAACGCTCCCCGTTCAACGGTCGGGGTGACGCCATGATGCGGTCGGATCAGGGCTGGCATGCGGTGCTCCATGGTCGGGCAGTGAAAGTCCTCGGCGACCGCACCCTAGCCCTGGCGATCTCGCGGAACAACGCCGGCGCTCCCGTCGTCCACCAGTCAGCGCGGCGCGGCCACCTGACGGGCGCCGACCGGCTGAACCGGCCGGGCGTTCGGCCCCATCGCCTTGGAAAGCGCAGCGATATGCTCGCGCGACAACGGCAACGGCGCCTTCTGCACCATCCAGCGCACACCTTCGCTGCACGGTGGCGTGGTCAGCGACCCGCCATAGGACCAGAACGCCGTCGGCGGAGGCATGATCCGGGAAGGATCGATGGTCACCCAGGTATAGGTCCGGGGCGCCGTCGCCGTGGTCGGGGCGTAGGCCACGATGTCGGCGAGGGCGCGGTTCGCGGCGGTACCGTCGATGAACGCGCCGATCACCGCGAGTCCGCCGTCGGCCGAGCGGTGCACGAAATGGACCTCGGCCGGATAGGCCTTGCCGTCGACCTTGTGTTCGCTCGGGGTGTGGAAGTGGAACTGCAGGAGTTCGTAAGGCTTGCCGTCCAGAACGATCCGGCTGCCGTTGGCCACCACCACCTCGACCGTATGACCGTTGTGAAGAATGGTCAGCGGCAGCGGCTTGTACTCGACCACCACCCGTGGCTGCTTCCCGGGGGCATCAGCCACGCCGAGGTCGATCGGCGACTGCTCCTTGCCGGCACCGCACACGGCGAACTCCGAGGCCAGCACCGACCAGCGCGCCGGCCCGTTGTCTCCCTCGTAGCTCCAGGCCGGTTTGCCGGCCTCCGCCAACGCCGCTCCACCCCAGGCCAGCGTGACCAGCGTGACCAGCGTGGCCGACACGGCAGCCACCTTTCTTCCAAACATTGCATTCCCCCGTTTCGGTCGGACGGCCGGACCTGAACGCCCTTCGGGCATTCTCGCTCCGGTTTCGTTAACGAAGTCCTGCCAACGAAAAAGGCCGGCTCTCCCGAGCCGGCCTTTCCCGCAACAAGATGCTTGACGGTTAGCGCTTGGAGAACTGGAAGCTCCGGCGCGCCTTGGCGCGACCGTACTTCTTGCGCTCCACCACGCGCGAGTCACGGGTCAGGAAGCCGCCCTTCTTGAGCACCGCGCGCAGGTCCGGTTCGAACAGGATCAGCGCCTTGCTGATACCGTGACGAACCGCACCCGCCTGGCCCGAAAGACCGCCGCCGGTCACCGTGCAGACCACGTCGAACTGGTTGCCCCGGCTGGCCGCGTGGAATGGCTGACCGATGATCATCTGCAGCACCGGACGGGCGAAGTACGTGGCCTGGTCACGGCCGTTGACCGTGATCCGGCCCTGGCCGCGCTTCAGCCAGACCCGCGCGATCGCGTTCTTGCGCTTGCCGGTGGCGTAGGAGCGGCCCTGCGCGTCAATTTGCGGCTCGGCCTTCTTGACCACCGCCGCTTCGGAGTGCAGTTCCGCCAGTTTGCCGAGGCCCTGCGGCGCGGCGTTGTCGGTATCGATCGCCATCGCTTACCTCGCGTTCTTCGGGTTCATCGCCGCGACGTCCAGCATCTCGGGCTGCTGAGCCTCATGAGGATGCGCGCCGCCGGCGTAGACCCTGAGGTTGCTCATCTGGGTGCGCCCCAGCGGACCACGGGTAATCATCCGCTGAACCGCCTTGACGATCACCCGCTCTGGGTGCTGGCCAGCCAGCAGATGGTCGGCCCGGCGCGACTTGATGCCGCCCGGATAGCCGGTGTGCCAGTAATAGTGCTTCTGCGACAGCTTGTTGCCGGTCAGCTTCACCTTTTCCGCATTCACCACGATGATGTTGTCACCGCAATCCATGTGGGGAGTGAAGGTCGGCTTGTGCTTGCCGCGAAGATATTTCGCAATGATCGAGGCGAGGCGGCCGAGTACGACACCGTTGGCGTCGACCACGAACCACTTCTTCTCAATCTCGCTCGGCTTGGCCGAGTAGGTCCGCATCGCGATCACCCGAGAGACACGAGAGAAATCCATCCCGCCGACCCCGCACGGGCCGACGACGTGCGGCTGTATGAAGGAGGCTCGATCACCGGTCAAGCCGGAAAGCGTCAAAAAAATCAGTGTGATTGTGATTGCGGTATCAGAATACCTCAACCTGGAAGCGGACCGTGACGACCAGTCGCTCGCCCGGCGCCAACAGCCGATGCCCGGTGGCGGGGACGCCCCGCGAGGCAAGATTGGCGGCATCGACGCAGTGGCTGACCGGCTCCAGGCAGACGAAGTCCCGCTCGGGAGGCGTGAACACGATCAGATGCCCGAGCGCGGCGCCGCCGTGGATCGACAGGCCGAGCCCACGCTCCGGCCAGATCGCGTGGAGCGAGCCGTCCCAGCCGCCGTACCCCTGGTCGAGGCCCAGCACCAGCGCCCGTGGCTCAGCGAAGTCGTGGGCCGTCGGTACCGGCTGCGGCCCGCTCGGAAGGCTCCCCTCGACCGGCGCCCATGACGTCAGGGCCGAGAACCACAGGCCCATCTCCGGGGTCTTCGGCAAATACGGGTGCAGACCGATGCCGACCGGCATGTCCTCCGCGGCCTGGTTCTCGACGGAGAGCGTCACGCTCAAGGCACCCTCGCCCAGGCTGACCGTCTGCTCTGCCCGATAGGCGAACGGCCACCCCTCCTCGCCCGCCTGGTGCGCGTAGCTCATCCGCACCGACGACGCCCCGCCGTCGGCGGTGACCGTCCAGGCTCGGCGTCGGCCGTGCCCGTGGATGGCGTGAGCGCCGCTGCTGTCGGTCGCCGTCAGGTCCAACGTGCGGCCGGCATGCGCCATCCGGGCGTCGCGCACGCGGTTCGACCACGGCACCAGCGGGAAACAGCCGGCGGCGGCCCCGACCGACAGATCGCGCGGGCCGTCCGGCACCGGTACGAACAGGTCGCCCCCGCGGCACCGGAACGCCGATATGCGGGCGCCGAAGGCGGGCTCCACGACGGCTTCGAGATCGCCGGATGCGAGATGGAAACGGTCGGTCATCGAGCTTCCTCCGGTGGAATCGAGTAGGTGCACGTAACGTGGCAGACCGGATCGTCCGGCGCGTCGGCTGAAACCAGCGTCACTTCGCCGTACGCCAGCCGGCGGCCGCACTGGATCAACCGGCCGTCCGCGAGCAGATCGCCCGGCTTGGGGCGGCGCAGGAAATTGGCGTTCAGGCTGGTCGTCACAGCCATCTTCACCGGCCCGATGCGGGACAGCACGGCGCCGAACATAACGACGTCCGCCACCGCCATCATCGCCGGCCCGGTCACCGTCCCTCCAG
>CAYNFA010000347.1:0-5000 GCA_964396345.1 uncultured Thalassobaculum sp. | reverse complement strand
GCAGGCGGCGACGGCGGCATCGACGGCGGTGCCGCCGGCCTTCAGCACGTCGATACCGGCCTGGGTGGCCAGCGGGTGCGATGTGGCAATGGCGGCGTTCGGCGCGTAGACGGGCGAGCGGCCGGGGCGATGCAGGTCACGCATGGGGTGTCCTCTCAAAGAATGTGGGACGGTGATAGCCCCCCCCTCGTCGCCCGGCAAGCCGGGCGACGCTATGGCACCGTGCCGGAACGGATCGGCAGCGTTCGCGCCAAGCCCGCAATAGCGTCGCAGCGGTGAACTGTTGCCGAGCGGCAACGCTATCGGGCGTGGCGGTGTATCCCGGCCACACGCGATCGGGCGGGCGCCGGTTGCTTCCGCGTCGATCCGAGGCCGGTATATGTGGGCGATACCGACAGTGCGCCACAATTTGTGGTACGTGGGGACGCTGAGCCAGTACCGGTGTTGAAGGCACGCGCGTGATCCATGGCGCCACCGATATCGGTGGGCGTTGCACGCCGGCTACGCCGCCCCGAGGGCGCTGGTCAGCGTGCCACACCTTCGGCGGGACCGGCGAACCGCGCCATCAGCACGCCGACCGTGGCGATCACGGCGCCCGCGGCGACGCCTTCCCAGTGGCCGATGCCCAGATCCTGGCTGCCCGGGAACGCGAACATCAGCCCGCCGGCGAACACCAGGAAGCGCGACAGCGCCCCGCGCGCGCCGCGTCCGAGGCTGCCGAACCCGACGAGATACCCCTGGGTGGCGCCGGCGATCAGCGACACGCCGACGACGGCGCTCACCAGGACCACGACGATCGTCATCGGTTCGCCGCGCAGGATCAGCGCCGGCTCCATCACGAAGAAGAACGGGATGAAGTAGATGATCGAGCCGATCCGCATCGCCGTGAAACCGGCCCGCATCGGGTCCGACCCCGAGATCGTCGCGGCGGCGAACGCGCCGAGCGCCACCGGCGGCGTGATGAACGACAGCATTCCCCAATACAGGATGAACAGGTGCACGGCCATCGGGTCGAGCCCGGCGGTGATCAGCGACGGTGCCAGCACAATGGCCAGGAACACGTAGGCGGCGGTCACCGTCATGCCCATGCCGAGGATGAAGCTGGTCGCCGCTCCCATCAGCAGCAGCGCGAAGACGGAGCCGCCGGCCAGCAAAATCAGGTCGGTGGCGAGCGATCCGGTCAGGCCCGTGATCGACAGCGCCCCCACGATCAGGCCGATGGCGCCGAGGATCGCCACCAGTTCGGCAAGCACTTTGCCGGTTTCGAACAGCAGGCGCACCACACCGGCCATCGACAGCCGTTGCCCGAATACCTGGTTGGTCGCCAGCAGCAGCAGCGTCGCGTAGAATGGCGCCGCCGCCTCCTGCTTCAGGTACAGCAGCATCCAGACCAGCAGCGCCAGGGCGAACAGGTAGTGCCAGCCGGCCTTGACGACGTCGAGCAGGCGCGGAAGTTCCTCGCGCGGCAGACCCTTCAGCCCGTTGCGGGCAGCGTAGCCGTCGATCTGCAGGAACAGGCCGAGATAGTAGAGGATCGACGGGATCGCCGCGGCCAGCGCGATCTCGGCGTACGGGACCTCCAGGAACGAGGCCATGACGAAGGCGGTGGCGCCCATCACCGGCGGCATCAGGACGCCGCCGGTCGACGCGCAGGCTTCCACCGCCGCCGCCGTGTCGCGGCTGAAGCCGGTGCGGCGCATCGCCGGAATGGTAAGGGTGCCGGTGGTCAGCACGTTGGTGATCACCGACCCGCTCATCGAGCCCAGGAGACCGCTGGAGAAGATCGCGACCTTGGCGCCGCCGCCGCGGACATGGCCGAGCAGCGCGAAGGCGAGGTCGATGAAGAACTTGCCGGCGCCGGTATGCTGCAGGGCGACCCCGAAGATCACGAAGCCGATCACCAGCTTGCCGAACGCGATCATCGGGATGCCGAACACCGCCTCGGAGGAGTAGGCGTAGAACTGCCCGAGTTCCCACAGCGGCTGCTGGGCGCCCGACAGGGGGCCCGGCATCACGTCGGCTACCACCGGATAGAACGAGAAGATCAGGACGATGGCGACCAGCGCGATGCCGGCGGTGCGGCGGGCGCCCTCGATCATCAGGGCCCACAGCACGAAGCTGGCCCAGCGGGCGTGATCCGGCGACAGATACTCCCAGCCGCCTTCGACAGCGTCATCGGCGACCCAGGCGATGTAGCAGCCGATTGCGATGGTGGCGGCGAACAGGACGATGTCGTAGAGCGGCGGCGATCGGTCCTTGTCGGCGGCCCGCATCGGGAACACCAGGAACACGATCGGCATCAGCAGCGCCACCAGAAGCCCGAGATAGGTCAGGTCGAGCATGACCCAGCCGGCCGAGGCGCCGAGGTTGAACAGCTGATAGACCGTCAGCACGATGGCGGCGACCACCATGATCACCACCAGCGCGTGCCAGCCGCGCGGCAAGACGCGGTGGCGGAAGATCTCCGCCACCGCGTCTTGCGGACTCACGGGCGCATTCATGCGCCGTACTCCAGTGCGAGATGGACGATCGGTGCTACTCGATGACCGGGCTCATGCCGGCGGCCTTTAGCGCCGCCACGCGGGCCTTTCCCCAGCCTTCGCCGAACGCGGCTTCGTCCGAAGGGGCATTCTTGGTAAAAGTCGCCCAGGCGTCCTTCAGGACCTTTTGGCGCTGCACCAAGCCGTCGTTGTGCTTCTGCATGGCGTCGGTCCAGGTGCCGATCTCCTTCAGGTACTTCACCGCCCCATCGTGGTACGGCACGGCCCATTCGAAGACTTGGTTCTTGAGCGCCCAGCCGGCCGCTCCGGGAGCGCCGTCCTTGTAGGAGTCGAAGCTTTCGATCACCGCCTTGGTGATGTTGTAGACGAGGTCATCGGACGCATCGCCGCGCACGGTCAGGATCGGATACGGGTAGGCGGTGCCCTCGATCGGCTGGTCCTTCGAGACGCTGACGCCGGCCGTGATGGTGTGCTTCGCCATGTACGGGGCGATGGCGTTCAGGCGCTTCCAACCTTCGGTGTCGGCGTGCGGCAGCGGCGGCCAGGTAAGGCCGCGTGGGCTGGAGGCGACGGCGTTGGTCGAGCCTGAGTTGGTGATCGCGAAGGCGGCATCGACCTGGTTGCTGGTCATGGCATCCCACGAGGCGCCATAGCCGGCGAACTCGACCTTCTGGACGTCGTCCCAGGTCAGTCCGGCGAACGCCAGGATCGCGGTGACGTTGTGGTTCAGGGCCGGCGCGCCCTTAACCCAGGCAATGCGTTTGCCTTTGAGATCCTTGTACTCCTTGACGCCGATATCGTCGGCGACTCCGACCATCAAACCTGCGCCGCCGGTCGACGACAGCACGATCCGAATGTCCTGCGGACCCCAGTCGGGACGGTCGAACTCGAACACGCCTTCCTGCGCGAAATAGGTGCCGACGCCGTTCGCAACCGCCTCGACCTTGCCGCCTTGCAACGGACGCAGTCGCGAAACGTCGTTCTTGCCCGGCAGCACACGCAGGTTGACGCCGTACTTCTCCTTGAACGCCTTGCCCATCGCCACAGCGTGGGCGTGCCCGGCGGAGCCGGTGTCGTAGGCCGTCCAGGCCATCGTGTCCGGAAGCTTGACCTCGGCGGCACCCGCGGCACCAGCGGCGAGCATCAGTGTCGCCGCTCCCAGAAGCGCACCGCTCAGGCGCGCGCCCATCCTCATCTCCATGGCGTTCCTCCTCATTGAACCTGCGTTGTGCGGGTTGGCTCCCGCTTGACGACGCGTCGAGTATGGGCGGCGGGCGGCGGGGGGACAAGCGGAACGGGTGGGGAAAATTCCGTAATAAGCAGAGCATATTCCGCTATGCGGAATATCGGGTTCGCCTCGACGCCCCGGCGGCGCTCGTGCGAAAGTCCGGTGCTCGATACACCAGGGAGCGAGCCATGGCCGGCATCAACGAGAAGACCGTCATCACCTGCGCCCTGACCGGCGGCTTCGACAACGCCCACATGAACCCGGCCATCCCGGTCACGCCTGAGCAGATCGCGACCTCTGCCCTCGAGGCCGAGCGGGCCGGAGCAGCCGTCGCCCACATCCATGTCCGCGACCCGAAGACCACCAAGGCGTCGATGGACCCGGCGCTCTACCGGGAGGTGGTGGCGCGCATCCGCGACGCCGGCTCCAGCCTGGTCCTGAACCTGACCACCGGCGCCGGTGGGCGCTACGTCCCGGGCGACAACGACCCGCTTTCGCCGGCGGCCGGGTCCACGCTCACCACCCCGGCGGTGCGCGTCCAGCACGTCGACGAACTGCGCACCGAGATCTGCACCCTCGACATCGCGACCATGAATTTCGGCGAGCACGTGTTCATGAACACCCCGGCGCATCTTCGGGAGATGGCGGAACGCATCCGCGGCGCCGGCGTGAAGCCGGAACTCGAAGTGTTTGACGCCGGCCACGCCCGGCTCGCCGCCAAGATGGTCGAGGACGGGCTGATCGAGGGGGCGCCGCTGTTCCAGCTCTGCCTGGGGATACCCTGGGGGGCGCCGGCGACCGGTCAGACGATGGCCTTCCTGGCGAGCCTGCTGCCGCCGGGGGCGATCTGGTCGGGCTTCGGGATCAGCCGCATGCAGTTCCCGATGGCGGCCCAGGCGGTGATCCTCGGCGGCCACGTCCGGGTGGGGCTGGAGGACAACCTCTACCTCGACCGCGGCGTTCTGGCGCCGTCGAACGCGGCGCTGGTGGAACGCGCCGTGACCATCGTCGAGGCACTCGGCTCCAAGGTTATTGCGGACTCCGCCGACTGGCTGGCGGTGGCGACGCCGGCCGAAGCGCGCGTGATCTTCGGCGTTGCCGGCGCGGCGTGACCCGGGTTGCGGCCGGCGGCGGGCTGCGCTCTGATCCTGGCCGCCCGGCCCGATGTCCGGGCGTCAACCAGTAAGCCACAGGAGCGCGCCATGAAGGCCTGGCAGATCGTCGCCGACGGCATCGACTGAATTGAGAACGTCGAACGCGTTGCCGGTAAT
>CAYNFA010000346.1:0-5011 GCA_964396345.1 uncultured Thalassobaculum sp. | reverse complement strand
GCAGCACCTCGGGCCGGTTGACCAGCGCCTTGGCCAGCGACACCCGGGTCTTCTGGCCGGCCGACAGCTTGCCGGTGGCGCGCCCGAGCAGCTCGGCGAACTGCAGGTGCTCGGCAAGCTCGCGCACCCGCTCGCGGGGTGCGGGCTCGCCATACAGCTCGGCATAGACCAGCAGGTTCTGTTCGACGGTCAGCCGGTGCGGCAGGTCGACATAGGGCGACGAGAAGTTCATGCGCGGCAGCACCGCGTAGCGGTCGGTCGCCAGGTCGTGGTCCAGCACCCGCACGTTGCCGGCGGTCGGCGTCAGCAGGCCGAGCAGCATGGAGATCGTCGTGGTCTTGCCGGCGCCGTTGCCGCCGAGCAGGCCGATTGTGCGGCCGGATGCTGCGGAGAAGCTGACCTCGTCGACCGCCACGACCTCGCCGAAGGTCTTGCGCAGGCCGCGGACCTCGAGGGCGTCGGGCATCGGATTCACCGGTCGGAATGGGGCGTGGAAAACTTGCGGAAGATAGGCGCCTGTCGGCGGCGCGGCAACCGTCGGGCGGCAGGCGCAACACGGTCGCTGGATCAGGTGGGGGTGGAGCGGGTGAAGGGAATCGAACCCTCGTATGCAGCTTGGGAAGCTGCCGTTCTACCATTGAACTACACCCGCACGCTGGCCAGAACATGCGTCAGCGGGCGCGATGTTGCAAGTCCGCCGTATGCCCTTTCACGAACCCGATGACCGAAGGCGCGGAGGGTGATAATATATTAACAGGCGATGACTTATGGCTTGGGCAGAACGCCCGGATTGATCCGAGAATCAGGAGAGCGCCATGGCTACCGTTTCGACCCCGGTCTCCGGCCTGTCTGCTGTTGCCGACGACGCGACCGACACCGGCACCCTCAACATCACGTCGGGCACACTGATCGCCGCCAGCCTGAACGGCATCACCGGCTATTCCACCATCAACGTCACGGCCAACGCGGCCCACGTCGTCGACGTGCCTTCGACGATCCTGGCGAACACCAGCGGCACCATGACGATGGTCGTGGCCAGCACGATCGGGATATCCGTCACCGCCGCCAAGCTGACCGGCACCCAGTTGAAGGTCAGCGTCACCGCCTCCGAGGGCGCCGATGTGCTGATCGGTGGCCCCGATCACGACACGCTGGTCGGCGGCGAGGGCAACGACTCCATCATTGGCGGCGCCGGCAACGGCGACGACCGCCTGGACGGCGGCGCCGGCAATGACACCATGCGCGGCGGCGACGGGGCCGACAGCCTGTTCGGGGGCGACGGTGCCGATCTGCTGTACGGCAACGTCGGCGACGACCTGATGTCGGGCGGCAGCGGGCTGGACACGCTTTTCGGCGGGCACGGCAACGACACCATGGTTGGCGGAGACGGCAACGACCTGATCTGGGGCAACGCCGGCGCCGACTCGATCCTCGGCGATGCCGGCGCCGACATTGTCTACGGCAACCAGGGCAACGACACGATCAACGGCGGCGACGGCAGCGATACCCTGTTCGGAGGCCAAGGCAACGATTCGATGAACGGCGGTGCCGACGCCGACTTGGTGTTCGGCAACCTCGGCGACGACATCCTGTTGGGCGGCGACGGCGCCGACACGCTGTACGGCGGCCAGGGCAGCGACACGCTGTCGGGCGGCGCCGGCGCCGACCGGCTGGTCGCCAACGGCGGCAACGACCTGATGATCGGCGGCACTGGCGGCGACGTGTTCTGGATGGGAGTGCCGGACGGCGCCGATACCATCAGCGATTTCGACTACGCCGCCGGCGACCGCATCAGCCTGGCCGCCGGCGTCACCTGGTCGTCGGCCGACGTCGCCGGGGTCGCGGTGGTGACGTTCTCGACCGGGGCGACGGTGACTCTGACCGGCGTGACGTCGTCCTCGGTGGTCGGCGACTGGTTCATCGGCTGAGTCCACGATCCGCCGCGGCCAACTCGCGGCGTAACGGAACTCACCCGGCCGCTCATGGTTTCAGTTCGGTGACGGACAGCCGGGCGTTGGACTTCGGGCCCCGACGCGCATAAACCTCCGACTGCCCGGGAGTCCGAGGACGGATCGATGTACAGCCTTACCAGCCACGATATCCGGGTAACCGTTAAGCCGGTCTATCTGGAGGAGCAATCCTCTCCAGAGGATGGCCAGTACGTCTGGGCCTACCAGGTCCGGATCGAGAATTTGGGGGAGGAGACGGTGCGGCTGCGCAACCGCTCCTGGTCGATCACCGACGCCCACGGGCGTACCCAGGAGGTTCGCGGCCCCGGCGTGGTCGGCGAGCAGCCGCTGCTTCGGCCCGGCGACAGCTTCGAATACACCAGCGGATGCCCGCTGCCGACACCGTCCGGCGTGATGGTGGGCTCCTACGAGATGGAGGCCTCGAACGGCGAACGCTTCGAGGTGGCAATTCCGGCGTTCTCGCTCGATAGCCCGCACCAGCGGGTCAGCCTCAACTGATCACGCCAGCGTGACGGACCGAGCTTTGATCCGGTCTGTCGTCAGGGCGTATAAGTGTCAGGAAATCCCGGCACGACTCCTCGTGCGCTTCGGCAACTGGCTCTGCTCATCGTGGCAAACCCCTCCGGAAACAAGGATCGCGACATGACGCCCTACGACAACGCGCTGGCCAAGCCGGATGACAAGGTGGTGTCCGCCACGCACCGCAAGCCGACCCGCGAGCAGGCCGAGCGAGCGGTGCGCACGCTGATCGAATGGATTGGCGAGGATCCCGACCGGGAGGGCTTGGTAGACACCCCGGCCCGGGTGGTTCGGTCCTATGAGGAACTGTTCGGCGGCTATCTCTACGATCCCGCCGATATCCTGGCGCGGACCTTCGAGGAGGTCGAGGCCTACGACGAGATCGTGCTGCTCAAGGGCGTGCGCTTCAAGTCGTTCTGCGAGCACCACATGCTGCCGATCGTCGGCACCGCGCACGTCGCCTATTTTCCACGCGGTCGAGTTGTCGGCATATCCAAGCTCGCCCGGGTGATCGACGCCTACGCCAAGCGCATGCAGATTCAGGAACGGCTGACCGCGCAGATCGCCCACGCCATCCAGACCGTGCTCGACCCGCTCGGTGTCGCCGTGGTGATCGAGTCCGAACATCAGTGCATGAGCCTGCGCGGCGTGCAGAAGGAAGGGGTGGGGATGGTCACCACCCGGATGCTGGGCTGCTTCAAGGACGACCCGGAGCGACGCCGGGAGTTCATGCACCTGATCGGCCGCGCCGGCTGACGGTGATGCAGGATCCGAGTGCCGCCGCTGCCGGTCGTCTGGACCGGGCGTTGGCCTTGACAGCCCGGCTGGTCGCTTACGACACCACGTCGCGCCACTCCAACTTGGCGCTGATCGAGGACGTGCGGTCCTATCTGGCCGAACATGGTGTCGAGGCCCGGCTGACCCACGACGCCGATGGCGCCAAGGCCAACCTCTGGGCGACCATCGGGCCGCCGGTGGCGGGCGGGGTGGTTCTGTCCGGCCACACCGACGTGGTGCCGGTCGACGGCCAGAACTGGACCTCCGATCCGTTCGCGCTGACCCGTCGCGACGGCCGCCTATACGGCCGCGGCGCCTGCGACATGAAGGGCTTCGTGGCGACGGCGCTGGCGATGGTGCCCGAGATGGTGGCGGCGCCGCTGGCGGTGCCGATCCACCTGGCCCTGTCGTACGACGAGGAAGTCGGCTGCGTCGGGGTGCGCGGCATCATCGCCGACGTGACCCGCAATCTGCCGCTGCCGCGCGCCGTGATCGTCGGCGAGCCAACCTCGATGCAGCTGATCGGCGGCAACAAGGGCACCCGCGTCTACCGCACCACCGTCACCGGCCTGCCGGCGCATTCCAGCCAGCCGAGCCAGGGCGCCAACGCCATCGTCGCGGCGGCCGGGCTGATCGGCTTCCTGGAGGAACTCGGCCACGAACTCGCGGCCGGCGCCGATCCCGCCTCGCCGTTCGACCCGCCGTGCTCGACCTTCAACGTCGGGGTGATCGAGGGCGGCACTGCCCACAACATCGTGGCCGAGAGCTGCCGGGTGACCTGGAGCGTCCGGCTGGTGCCGACCGACGACGGCGACGCCATCGAGGAGCGGGTGCGGGCGTTCTGCGTCGGGCGGCTGGAGCCGGCGTTGAAGGCCAGGGCGCCGCACGCCGGTGTGGTCACCGAGCGGCTGACCGACGTTCCCGGCCTCAGCCCCGACCCGACCTCGGCGGCGGAAGCGCTGGTGCGCCTGCTCACCGGCCTGAACGCCTCCGGCGTCGTGGCCTACGGCGCCGAGGCAGGGCTGTTCCAGCGGGCGGGCATACCGGCGGTGATCTTCGGCCCTGGCAGCATCGACCAGGCGCACAAGGCCGACGAATGGGTGGCGGTCGACCAGATCGCCGCCTGCGCCGACTTCCTCGGCAAGCTGACCGACTGGGCGCGGACCGCGGCTTAGCGGACGAGCCGGATCGACGGCTCACGCCCGATGAGCTGGCTCACCCTTCTCGAACGTGAAGAACTCCGTGTAGCGCCCGCCGATCGCGCGGGTTTGCAGATTTCCGGCGCCCTCGGCGGCGCGGGCCGCGAACCAGGCGCCGACCTCGGGGCGGTGGGCGACGTGGAACTTGCCGAGCCACCACGCCAGCAGGCGGCGCAACCCGGCCGGCAGGGCGGCGGCATCGCCGAAGTCGACGACGTGGATGCTGCCGCCCGGCCGCAGCTGGGCCAGCGCGTTGTCGAGCGCCTCGATCGGCCCCGGGATGATCGACAGGGTGTAGGAGAACACGACGCGGTCGAACGACGCCGTCAGGCCGAAGGTCGCCGGCGTGAACGTCTGGGCGTAGGCCTGGGTGAGCGGCACCCGCTCCGCCAGCCGGCGCGGGACACCGCGGCGGCGGCGGTCTTGGGGTCGTCGGCGATGATGGCGTAGATCGGATGAGCGAGGTGCTCTTCGATCTCGCTGCGGGACAGACCCGCGTAGGTCCCCCAGCGGTTCACCACGACGTGGATGCGGTCCATAGGAACG
>CAYNFA010000345.1:0-5022 GCA_964396345.1 uncultured Thalassobaculum sp. | reverse complement strand
GCCTCGTACATCGCCGGGCAATCGTCGAGACCTTCGGGCGCGCTGTCGCCCAGGATCAGGACCAGTCTCAACGAAGGCATGCTGGTCCGCCAATCGGCAATCTTCCGTCGATACTGCGTCTCGGAGGTGACCAGGACACTCGCCTGTCCTATCTCCATACGCGCGCGCACCGGCTCGGGACCGAAGGCGGCGAAGAGCGGACTGACCACCACTCCGGCCTTCAGCGCCCCCAGCGTCGCGGCGTAAAGTTCAGGGACCCGGCCCGAGAGCAGGAACAGCCGCTCGCCCGGAGCAATGCCGTGGGCGCGGAGCACATGCGCAAATCGCGCGGAACCGGAAGCCAGTTCGGCATAGGACACTGTTCGACGATCGCCATTGCGGCCCAGCCAGATAAGCGCAGTCTGCGCGCCATGTCCCGCCACGACATGACGGTCCACCGCCTCGTGCGCGATGTTCAGCCCGCCGCCGGCCAATCCCGCCAGACGCGCCCGTGCCGCATCCCAACCGGTTTGCGGCTGCTCGGTCTCCCCTTTTGGCGCAGAACTGCGAATAATCGTATGGGCCATCGCACCCTCCCGATCATCATCTCGTGCGCGCTGCGACCCCGACTGAACGAAGGCCCGCGCCCCGCCATGTTGGAATTCTGGTCGGTTTGCTTGGGCTGGTCGTTGATTCAAGTCATTAACCAAGCCATCGGCGTGCGCCCCTTCGAGCTGGACCGGGCCGCGCCGGCCGGCGGGAGTCGGCCTCGGCGTTCCATAGCACGCCGGAACCGGTAGAATGGCGCCGGGCCGGACACCGATCGCGGGAGCAGGGGCATGCGGACCGTGGCAGCCATCATGCTGGCGTTGGCGCTGGCGCCGCTGGGCGCGAGCGGGACGGCCCGCGCGCAGGCCCCGGCCGCCGCCTCATCGACCCCGGCCGCCGTGTCCCGGCACGACGCGGTCGCCGTGATCATCGGCAACCGCCGCTACGCCGACGGGATACCCGAGGTCCGCTACGCCGCCAACGACGCGGCCGCCGTCAAGCGTTTCGCGATCGACACGCTCGGCTTCCGCGACGGCAACGTGATCGAGCTGATCGACGCCAGCCAGGCGGAGATGCACGCGGTGTTCGGCAACGCCCAGGACCACCGCGGCAAGCTGTGGTCCTGGGTCCGGCCCGGCCGCTCGGACGTGCTGGTGTTCTACTCCGGGCACGGTGTGCCGGGGCTGCGCGACAAGCGCGGCTACCTGTTGCCGGCCGACGCCGATCCGGAAACCCCGGAGATCAACGGCTACCCGCTCGATCTGCTGCTGCGAAACCTGGCGGCGATCGAGGCGCGATCGACCACCGTGCTGCTCGACGCCTGCTTCTCCGGCAACACCGCCGGCGGCTGGCTGGTGCGCTCGGCGTCGCCGGTCTACGTGCGCACTGCGCCGCCGACGCCGGCGCCGCGCCTCACGCTGGTGACCGCTGCCGAGGGCGACCAGGTGGCGAGCTGGGACGAGGAGGCCGGCCTCGGGCTGTTCACCCGCCACCTGCTCGACGCCCTGAACGGCGCCGCCGACCGTGGCCGCGACGGCAACCGCGACGGCCGGGTGACGCTCGCCGAGCTGCATGGCTACCTCGACGACGAGATGACCTACGCCGCCCGACGGCTGTTCCGCAGGGTTCAGCGGGCCAGCGTGTCGGGCGACCCCGCCACCGTGCTGGTGGCGGCGTTACCGGCGTTGCGCCCGAGCGTGTCGGCGCTTTCCGCCCCATCCGTGCCCGCCCCATCCGTGCCCTCTACGACCGTCACCCCGCCGCCGGCCGCGGCGGCCCTCTACACCCCGCCGGGCGCCGATCCGGCGCGCGCCCAGGCGTTCCTGGAGGAGCACCGCGAGGCGATCGAGGCGGCGGTGCGGGCCTACTACCGCGACCAGGGTGGCGCCTGGGACCACAAGGCGATTGCCGCCTCGCTCGACTTCGCCGAAAGGATCGAGTGGTTCCGCCGCATCACGCTGGTCGAGGCGCGCGAGGATGGCCTGGACCTGCGGGCCGGGTACGCCTGGGAAGGCAACGGGCGCAGCGGCGACGCCGAGGCGAAATTCCGGCTGCGGATCACGCCCGACTCCCTGGCGGTCACCCGGATGTGGCGGTGAGGGTGGTGCCGGCCCTGCGGCGGTTCCTGGCGCCGCTCCTGCTCCTGGCGCCGCTCCTGCTCCTGGCGCTCGTCCTCTGGGCGGCGGCCGGGCGGCCGCTGGCCGCCGCGCAGGACTGGCCGGACCGGCTGGGCAGCGTGGCGGCCGCCGTCTGGGAGGCCGCCGGCGATGGCCGCCGGATCGCCGCGCGCCCGGTCGATCCCGACGCCACCGGCCTGCCGACCGAGCTGGCCGCCGAGCTGGACGCAGCACTCGCCGCCGCCCTGCTTCGGGCGGCGCCCGCCGGCGGCCGGCTGCTCGGCCGCTCGGCCCTGCCGGCCTCCTGGGAGGAGGCCATGACGTTCCACGGCGCGTCGTCGCGGGAGTTGTTGCGGGATGCGGCGATCGACGCGCTGGTGGTCCCGGTCGCACACCCCACCACCAACGGGATCGTGCTGTCCGCCATCCTGGTCGGGGTCGGCGGCGGCGACACTGGCCGGCTGCTTGCGGCGTTTCCAGCCGTCACCCTGCCCGGATCGATCGACTGGCTGGTGGCGCGACCGCCGGCCGCCGCCGCGCGCACTGCCGGGGTGGCCCTGGCCGAGGCGCTGCGGTCGGCGCTCGATCCGTCGGGGCGCTTCCGGGCGACGGTGCGGCTGAGCGGCGAGCGCAGCCCGTTCGGCGACTGGTTCCTCGGCGAGGTCGCCGAGCGCCTCGCCGCCCGCCTCGCCGAGCGTCCGCTCTACGTCAGCCGCCCGCTGCGCGCCGCCGACGCCGAGGGCGGGGCGCTGGCGCTTCGCCTGGAGGCCGAGATCTGGGACCACCGCGGCCATGTCGAGGTGCGGCTGCGGGCGGTCGCCGACGGCGCCGAGGCGCGGGCGACGGCGCGTCTCGACGCCGCCGCCCTGCCTGGCACCTTCCTGCCCCTGACCCCTGATGGCGGCCGCCTCGGCACCGGCTACCGCATCGCCGACGGGGCGGCTTCCCGCGGCCCGGAGTTGCGGCGCGACGAACTGGGCGCCGCTGCTGAGGCGATCGCCCGCGCGATGCTGGTCGACGAGGCCCTGGACGCGCCGGCCACCACCCCCGGCGTGGCGCGAACCCGGGCCGACGTCGCCGCCGCCTGGCGGCGGCTGGCCGACGCGGTCCCGCATGGCGAAACCTGGCTGGGCTCCGCCACCGGGCCGGACGCGGCGGCCCGGCGCCTGCAGGCGCGGGTCGCCCGCATCGGCGGGCCGGAGGCGCCGGAGTTGGCGGCGACGCTGGAGCGCGCGG
This sequence comes from uncultured Thalassobaculum sp., assembly GCA_964396345.1. GTDB lineage: Bacteria > Pseudomonadota > Alphaproteobacteria > Thalassobaculales > Thalassobaculaceae > Thalassobaculum_A. Next base: position 1,642 of record CAYNFA010000345.1, on the reverse strand, counting down.
CGCTGCGGGCCGGCGAGGCGCTGCGGGTGCGGGTGTCGGTGGCGCGCGGGCGGGTGTTCCTGGCGGTGTACGCCTGGCAGGCGGACGGCAGCGTGGTGCGGATCGCCCCGCTCGGCAGCGGATCGTCGGGCCCAGGATCGGAGGGTGGGTCGGCGATGGTTGTCGAGGCCGGTCGGCGGCTCGACCTTCCGGGTGCCGGTGATCCGGTAATCGCCGTCGCCCCGATGCCGGGCGTGTCGGAAAGCCTGGAGTCGGTCATCGTGGTGGCCAGCTCGGTGCCGTTCGATCCCGACCGCCTGGCCCCGGCGCCGGGACCGACCGCCGATGCCAGCCGCCGGGCGGCGACCACGGCGGGCGCCTTCCTCGAGCGTGTCGCCGGCCTCGACCGCTCGCGGTTGCGGCTGGCGGTGCTGCCGTACCGGGTCAGCCGCGGCGGCTGAACTCGCGCCTCCCGGCCCGCGCGCCCGGCCTGCGACCGACGGTTGCGCACCGGCCCGCCGCCACCGCAGAATGCCCCTCGACGTTCCATAGCCGGCGGACGGGCGGCCGTGCCCGCCACCGGGGAGTTGGAACGATGTCGACGGGATTGATGATCGCCATGGCCAACCGCGCCGTGTTGCTGGCGCTCGCCGCCGGGCTCCTGATCTCCTGCGCCTCCGCCGCGACCCGCGGGGTCGCCGACGACCGCGGCGTCGTGGTGACCGGGGAGGGGCCGATCCCGGTGCTGGTGCTGGGCGAGGATCGCGGCGCCGCCAGCCTGCCGCGCGGCGACCCGGCGTTCCGGCGGGTGGTGACCGAGCTGCAGGAGGCGATGGCGCGCCGGGGCTTTCGCGTGGTCGACGAGGACGCCGTCGCCGCCGGCCTCGGCTGGGACCGCGCCGAGGGCCGCAACCGGCTCGACCTGCTGACGGTGGCGAAGCTGGCCAACGCGTCGGAACGGGCGGCCGACCGGGTGCGGGCGGCGGTGCTGTTCCGGATCGAGGGCAGCGTCCAGGACCTTGCCTACACCACCCGGGTCGAGCTGCACCTGTCCGGTGAGATCGTCGACGTCGCCGGCAACCGCTTCCTCGGGTCGTTCGATCTGCCGGCCGAAGTGGTGTCGACCGCCGGTCGCTGCCCCGCCACCGCCTGCGCCTCCCAGGCGGTGGCCGAGCGCGCCCGCGAGCTGGCGGCCGAACTGGGGTCGGTGCTGGCCCGCAAGCTCGTCCATCTGGCGCCACCCGCCGGCGACGGCCCGGCCGGCGCGACGCTCGACGGCCTCTACACGGTGACCCTGCGGCATTTCGACGACGAGGAGGCGATGGCGATCCTGGCGGTCATGACCGACGAGTTCCCGGGCTACCGCAGCCACGCCCTGATCCGGCGCGGCGGCGCGCTCCGGCGCTACGAGTACGTCACCACCGCCGCCCCGGCGACGCTGGAGCGCTGGCTGACCCTGCTGCTGGTCGACATGGGCCTAGACCCGGCCGGCCCGGTGGCGCTGTCGGTCCGGCCGGGCGAGATCGGCATCGAACGGATCTTGCCCGCAACCGCCGGCCGCCCACCCGGCGGCGGCTGAGTTGCACCTCGTGGACGGGGGTCGGGTGGCCCCGGATAGCCGCGGCTTCGCCACGGCTTCCGGGGTGATTGGTGGACGGCCCCC
>CAYNFA010000344.1:0-5029 GCA_964396345.1 uncultured Thalassobaculum sp. | reverse complement strand
CCAGGCCGATCTTCGGATCCCCCCGAAAACGCCGCCGGGGCGGCCGTCGGCGGCGGCACGGGAACCGCCGGGGAGTGGCGCGAACGGGCCTCCCGGCACTTCGTGCTGGGCGACAATGCCGCCGCCGCGCGCGCCGCCCGGCGCGGCCTGCTGGTCGACCCGGGGCACGCGGCCCTCACGGCGCTCGAGGCGTTCGCGCGGCAGCGGCTGGCGGATCTGACGGCCGCCCTGCGAGGTGCCCGCCGGGCGGTGGCGTTGAACCCCGTCCACGCCGGAAGCTGGCGGCTGCGCGGGGCGGTCGCCTACGCCCTCGGCCGCAAGGCCGAGGCGATCCGGTCGGGCCGGCGGGCACTGCTGCTTGACCCCGGCGACCGCCCGGCCGCCAAGAACGTCTTCGTCGGCGAGCGCGAGCGCGGCGACTGGACGCGCGCGGTGCGGGTCGGGCGCTGGATCGGCGCGCTCGCGCCGGAATCCGACGCCGACGCGCTCAATCTCGGGGTTCTGCTGCTGTCGCTCGGGCGCTGGTCGGAGGGCTGGCCGAAGTATGACCGCCGGCTGCGTGTCGCCGGCGCCCGCCCGCGGCCGGACCGGCTGCCGCAACCGTACTGGGACGGCGCCTCGGATCCGGGACTCGGGCTGGCGGTCTGGTGCGACCAGAACGTCGGCGACGAGATGCAGTTCGCCCAGCTCCTGCCGGAGGTGGCGGCGCGCGTCGGCCGGGTGGTCCTGGAGTGCGATCCGCGGCTGGTGTCGCTGTTCGCCCGGTCGTTCCCGGGCGTCGAGGTGGTGGCGCGGTCGGATCCGCCGGATCCCCGCCTGACGGCGCCGGACGTGCGGGCCCAGATCCCGCAGGGCCACCTGGGCGGCGTCCTGAGGCCGGACGCCGGGTCGTTCGCACGCGGCCCGCGGTCGTGGCTGGCGGCCGATCCGGGGCGCGTCGACACCCTGCGCGCGCGCTACCGCGGGCTGGGCGGCGGCCGGCCGGTGATCGGCGTCTCCTGGCGCTCGATCAACGCCGCCTTCCAGGGCAAGAACCTGCCGCTGGCCCGGTGGGGGCCGGTGCTGCGGGCGGTCGACGCGCTGTTCCTGTCGGTCCAGTACGGCGATGTCGCCGCCGACGTCGCCGAGGCCGAGGCCGCGACCGGCGTCGCGGTCGTCCGCGACCCCGGCGTCGACGCCCTCGCCGACCTCGACGGGTTCGCCGCGCAGTTGGCCGCCACCGACTTGGTGATCTCGATCTCCAATTCGACGATCCACCAGGCCTGCGGTCTCGGCCGGCCGGTATGGGGGTTGTTGCACATCCGCCCGGACTGGCGCTGGGGCGTGGCCGGGGTGGACTGCCCCTGGTTTCCGTCGCTTCGGCTGTACCGGCAGTCGGATCGCGGCGACTGGGCGTCGGTCCTGGCGGCGGTGGCCGGCGACCTGCGCCGGCGGCTCGCCGAGGGTTCTGGAGCGTGCTAAGACGCCGCGGTTTCAGCGTACGCCGACCCTGAGGCCCAGGAGGTACCGATGCCGATCCCGCTGCTGTCCCGCCGCGCGCGCCCGCTCTCCGGCACGATCCGGGTGCCGGGCGACAAGTCGATCTCGCACCGCGCGTTGATCTTCGGCGGCCTCGCGGTCGGGGAGACCACGGTCGAGGGGCTGCTGGAGGGTGAGGACGTGCTGGCCACCGCCGAGGCGATGCGCGCCTTCGGCTGCTCGCTCGAGCGCGGCGGTGATGCCGTCTGGCGGGTCCACGGACGCGGCGTCTCCGGCCTCGACGAGCCGGCCGACGTGATCGATTGCGGCAACGCCGGCACCGGTGCCCGCCTGCTTATGGGCGTGGCGGCGCAGCAGCCGGTGACGACCTTCTTCACCGGCGACGCCTCGCTGCGCCGCCGGCCGATGGGTCGGGTGATGGCACCGCTATCGCGGATGGGCGTACGGTTCGCCACCCGCGAGGGCGGCCGGCTGCCGGGCGCGGTGATCGGCCCGGAACTGCTGCTGGCCATCGAGTACACGCTTCCGGTCGCCTCGGCCCAGGTCAAGTCGGCGGTGCTGATGGCCGGCCTCGCCGCCGCCGGCGAGACCACGGTGGTCGAGCCGAAGCCGACCCGCGACCACACCGAGACCATGCTGCGGCACTTCGGCGCCGAGGTCCGTGTCGAGGATGCCGACGGCGGCGGGCGCAGGGTCACCCTGGTCGGCCAGCCGGAGCTGACCGGACGGCGGGTGGTGGTTCCCGCCGACCCGTCGTCGGCGGCGTTCCCGGCGGTCGCGGCCCTGCTGGTCGAGGGCTCGGAGATCACCCTGCCGGGGGTCGGTACCAACCCGCTGCGCTTCGGGCTGTTCGAGACCCTGCGGGAGATGGGGGCGGACATCACGCTGGCGAACCCGCGCGTCGAGGCCGGCGAACCGGTCGCCGACCTGATCGTGCGCGCCGGGCCGCTGAAGGGCGTCGAGGTGCCGCCGGAGCGCGCGCCCTCGATGATCGACGAGTTCCCGATCCTGGCGGTGGCGGCGGCGATGGCTGAGGGCACGACGGTAATGCGCGGCCTCGAGGAACTCCGGGTCAAGGAGAGCGACCGGCTCGGCGCCATGGCGCGCGGCCTCGCCGCCGCCGGCGTCCGGGTCGAGGTGGTGGGCGACGACCTGATCGTCCACGGCGGCGGCGGCGTTGCCGGCGGCGTGACCATCGGCGTCGACCTCGACCACCGCATCGCCATGGCGTTCCTCGTCCTGGGGATGGTTTCGGACGCGCCGATGGCGATCGACGACGCGGCCGCCATCGCCACCTCGTTCCCGGGCTTCCCCGAGCTGATGAACACGGCCGGCGCCGCGATCGCCCCGGCGGCCGAGGCCGCGGCGTGATCATCGCCATCGACGGGCCGGCCGGGGCCGGCAAGGGCACGCTCGCCCGCGCGCTCGCCGACCGGCTCGGCCTTCGCCACCTGGACACCGGCGGGCTGTACCGCGCCACCGCGCTGCAGATCCTCAGAGCCGGCGGCGACCCGGCCGATCCCGAGATCGCCGAGCGGGCGGCGCGGTCGCTCGACGAGAGCCTCCTCGACGCGCCGGATCTCAGGCGCCCGGAAATCGGGACCGCGGCCTCGGTGGTGGCGGCAATCCCCGGGGTGCGGCAGGCGCTGCTGGACTTCCAGCGCGACTTCGCGCGGACCCCGCCGGGGGCGGTGGTGGACGGCCGCGACATCGGCACGGTGGTGCTGCCGGAAGCCCCGGTGAAGCTTTTTGTCACGGCCTCCGCGGCGGAGCGCGCCCGCCGTCGTCACGAGGAGTTGCTCGCGCGCGGCGAGACCAGTATATACGAGCGCGTCCGTGCCGAGATCGAGGCGCGTGACGCGCGTGACGCGGGACGGGCCGTGGCGCCGATGCGCCAGGCCGACGACGCGGTGGAGATCGACACGACCGATCTTGCCCCGGAGCAGGTTCTGGCACGCGCGCTCGCGGTGATCGACGCCAGGAAGTGACTGCCCGCCGACCGCGGCATGGTGCCCGGCCGGTAACCCAACCACCAACCCGGCGGCCGCGGATTCGGTCGACGCCCGGGACGGAGACCCCGGGCCGCCCGAGTCAGGATCGGGCCCACAGCGATCCCAGTTCGAGCCGCCGTTGCGACGGACGCGCCCCGAAAAGGCCCTCCGTGCGCTTTCAGGAGAGTTTATGGCTAAAGCCGCGTTATCCGAAGACTTCGAGGCTCTTCTCGAAGAGTCGTTCGGCCAGGTGACCTCGATCGAGGGCAGCGTGGTCAAGGGCGTCATCATCAGCATCGAGAACGACCACGCCCTGATCGACGTCGGGCTCAAGTCCGAGGGCCGGGTTGCGATCAAGGAGTTCGCCGCTCCCGGTCAGAAGACCGAGTTGAAGCCCGGCGACATCGTCGAGGTCTATGTCGAGCGCCTCGAGGACCGCAACGGCGAGGCTATGCTGAGCCGCGACAAGGCCCGCCGCGAGGAGGCCTGGGCGCAGCTCGAAGGCGCCTTCAACGGCAACGAACGCGTCACCGGCATCATCTTCAGCCGGGTCAAGGGCGGCTTCACCGTCGACCTGTCCGGCGCGGTCGCGTTCCTGCCCGGCTCGCAGGTGGACATCCGTCCGGTGCGCGACATCGGCCCGCTGCTGGGCACCCCGCAGCCCTTCCAGATCCTCAAGATGGACCGTCGCCGCGGCAACATCGTGGTGTCGCGCCGCGCCGTTCTCGAGGAGAGCCGCGCGGAGGCCCGTTCCGAGCTGGTCGCCTCGCTGAAGGAAGGCATGATCCTCTCGGGCGTGGTCAAGAACATCACCGACTACGGCGCGTTCGTGGACCTCGGCGGCGTCGATGGCCTGTTGCACGTCACCGACATCGCCTGGCGTCGCATCAACCACCCGACCGAGGCCCTGCAGATCGGCCAGACGGTGAAGGTGCAGGTCATCCGCTTCAACTCGGAGACCCAGCGCATCTCGCTCGGCATGAAGCAGCTCGAGGCCGACCCGTGGGAAGGCGTCGAGGTCAAGTACCCGGTCGGCACCAAGTTCACCGGCCGCGTGACCAACATTACCGACTACGGCGCCTTCGTGGAGCTGGAGCCGGGGATCGAGGGCCTTGTGCACGTCTCGGAGATGAGCTGGACCAAGAAGAACGTCCATCCGGGCAAGATCGTCTCCACCTCCCAGGAGGTCGAGGTGATGATCCTGGACGTCGATCCGAACAAGCGTCGGATCTCGCTCGGCCTCAAGCAGTGCCTGGGCAATCCGTGGAACGAGTTCCTGGAGAAGTTCCCGACCGGCACCGAGATCGAGGGCGAGGTCAAGAACATCACCGAGTTCGGCCTGTTCGTCGGCCTGCCCGGCGAGATCGACGGCATGGTGCACCTCTCCGACATCGACTGGGAGACCCCGGGCGAGGAGGCCATCCAGACCTTCAAGAAGGGCGACATGGTCCGCACCAAGGTGCTGGATGTCGACACCGAGAAGGAGCGCATCTCGCTCGGCATCAAGCAGCTGACCAGCGATCCGTTCACCTCGGGCACCGCCGGCCTCAAGAAGGGCG
>CAYNFA010000343.1:0-5054 GCA_964396345.1 uncultured Thalassobaculum sp. | reverse complement strand
GACATGCGCGCCCGCATCATAGACGCCTCTTCGGTCAACCAGTGGATCTTCGATAAGGGCCTGAAGCTCGGCATGAAGGCGATCGAGGAGGGGCGCCGCTCCACACTCGCCGACGTCATGCTGTTCAGTACCCTGCGCGATCGCCTCGGCTTCAGCCGGGTGCGGTCGGCGGCGACCGGCGGCTCGGCGATGGGGCCGGAGACCTTCAAGCTGTTCCTGGCCATGGGCGTGCCGCTGAAGCAGCTGTACGGCCAGACCGAGACGCTCGGCGCCTACACCCTGCAGACCGGCGAGGACCTCGACGTCGACACGGTCGGCCCGCCGTTCCAGGGCTGCGAGGTCACGATCCTCAACCCCGACCCGGAGGGCGTCGGCGAGATCGTCACCCGCCACCCCAACATGTTCACCGGCTATTTTCGCAACCCCGAGGCCACCGCTGCCGATCTGCGCGACGGCTGGATGCACACCGGCGACGCCGGCTATTTCGACGCCAAGGGCAGGCTGGTGGTGATCGACCGCCTCAAGGACATCGCCGAGACCGCCGGCGGAGTGCGTTTCTCGCCGCAGTACATCGAGAACAAGCTGAAGTTCTCGCCCTATGTCGGCGAGGCGGTGATCCTCGGGTCCGGCCACGAGTACCTGACCGCGATCATCTGCGTGCGGTTCTCGATCGTCGCCAAATGGGCCGAGAAGAGCCGCATCGGGTTCACCTCCTACACCGGCCTGTCGGCCGAGCCGCGGGTCTACGACCTGATCGCCGCTGAGGTCGAGCGGGTCAACCGGACACTGCCGGAACGCCAGCGGGTCCGGCGGTTCCTGCTGCTCTACAAGGAACTCGACGCCGACGACGGCGAACTGACGCGCACCCGCAAGGTGCGGCGCAGCGTGGTCGGCGAGCGCTACGACCAGTTGATCGAGGCGCTCTACAGCCCGGTGACCACCGCCCATCTCGACACCGAGGTGACCTTCGAGGACGGCCGCAAGGGCCGGGTGGTGGCGGACATGCGGATCATGGATGTCGGCGATACGCCGGCGGCGGAACTCAGGAAGGCGAGTTGACCGTGGCGGAAGCGGATAGCGCGGTGACGGCGCCGGCGGATGACCGCCGGGTGTTCGGCGAGGCGGTGCTGACCCTCGAAAACATCGAACTCGGCTTCGGCGGCGTGAAGGCTATCGACGACGTCAGCTTCGAGGTGCGAAAGGGCGAGATCCTGGCGATCATCGGCCCGAATGGCGCCGGCAAGTCGTCGATGCTCAACTGCATCAACGGTTTCTACAAGCCGCGCGCGGGATCGATCACCTTCAAGGGCCGAAAGATGCCGGCCATGGACCCGCATTTCGCCGCCGCCAACGGCGTCGCCCGGACGTTCCAGAACATCGCGCTGTTCCGCGGGATGTCGACGCTCGACAACCTGATGACCGGGCGCGTGCTGAAGATGAAGCGGAACCTCCTCTGGCAGGCTCTGTACTGGGGGCCGGCGCAGCGCGAGGAGATGGAGCACCGGGCGTTCGTCGAGCGGGTCATCGACTTTCTGGAGATCCAGGCGATCCGGCGCACGCCCGTCGGCCGGCTCCCCTACGGCCTGCAGAAGCGCGTCGAACTCGGTCGCGCCCTGGCGATGGAGCCGGAGATCCTGCTGCTCGACGAACCGATGGCCGGCATGAACGTCGAGGAGAAGCAGGACATGTCGCGCTTCATCCTCGAGGTGAACGAGGAGTTCGGGACCACGATCGTCCTGATCGAGCACGATATGGGCGTGGTGATGGACATTTCCGACCGGGTGGTGGTGCTCGATTACGGCCGGAAGATCGCCGATGGCACGCCGGCGGAGGTGCGGGCGAACCAGCAGGTCATCGACGCCTATCTCGGCGTGAGCCACTAAGGGGGTCTCCAGACAATGGGTGCGTTTCTCGAAGTGCTGCTCGGCGGCCTGTTGACCGGCGTGCTGTACTCGCTGGTGGCGCTCGGCTTCGTCCTGATCTTCAAGGCCTCCGGCGTCTTCAACTTCGCCCAGGGCGCGATGGTGCTGTTCGCCGCCCTGGCGATGGCCCGGCTTCAGGAGTGGATGGCGCCGACGCTGGGCTGGGTGGCGTTCCCGATCGCGCTCGCGCTGTCCGCGCTCATCATGATGGCGCTCGCCTTCGCCATCGAGCGTCTGGTCCTGCGCCAGTTGATCAACCAGGAAGGCATCATCCTGTTCATGGCGACGATCGGGATCACCTTCTTCCTCGACGGCTTCGGCCAGACCATCTGGGGCAGCGACATCTACAAGATCGACCTGTTCCTCTCGAAGGATCCGATCTTCCTGTTCGAGGACGTTTTCCCGGGCGGACTGCTGGTCGATCCCTACGAGCTGATGGCGGCGGTGATCGCCGGCATCCTGGTGGCGGTCCTGGCGGTGTTCTTCCAGAAGACCCGGATCGGGCGGGCGCTGCGCGCCGTCGCCGACGACCACCAGGCCGCGCAGTCGGTCGGCATCCCGCTGAACTACATCTGGCTGATCGTCTGGACGGTGGCTGGGCTGGTTGCGCTGGTCGCCGGCATGATGTGGGGCGCCAAGCTCGGGGTGCAGTTCTCGATCGCCCTGGTGGCGCTGAAGGCGCTGCCGGTGCTGATCCTGGGCGGTTTCACCTCGGTGCCGGGCGCGATCATCGGTGGCCTGATCATCGGCGCCGGCGAGAAGTTGGCCGAGGTCTATGTCGGCTCGATGTTCGGCGGCGGCATCGAGAACTGGTTCGCCTACGTCCTGGCGTTGGCATTCCTGCTGTTCCGGCCGCAGGGCCTGTTCGGCGAGCGCATCATCGAGCGCGTTTGAGCGTCGGAGATCGGCAGTCATGCTCTATCGGGAAACTGGGCAGTTCAAGACCACCTACGAGTCGGACCAGCGGATCTTCCGCATCGTCCATGACCGCTGGATCATCCTGGCGATCCTGGCCGCCGCCCTGGGGGTGGTGCCGTTCGTCGCCACCCCGTACCTGTACACCGAGATCCTGATCCCGTTCCTGATCCTGTCGCTGGCGGCGGTCGGGCTGAACATCCTGGTCGGCTATTGCGGGCAGGTGTCGCTCGGGACCGGGGCGTTCATGGCGGTGGGCGCCTATGCCGCCTACAATCTCTGGCTGCGGGTCCCGGAGATCAACAACCTGATCGTGGTGTTCCTGTTCGGTGGCCTCATGGCGGCCGCGGTCGGCATCGTGTTCGGCCTGCCGTCGCTGCGGATCAAGGGCTTCTACCTCGCGGTGGCGACCCTGGCGGCGCAGTTCTTCCTCGACTGGGTGTTCGCGCGGGTCGGCTGGTTCACCAACTACACCGCTTCGGGCTCGGTCGCCGTCGGCGACCTGTCGGTGTTCGGCATGCCGATCGCCACCCCGGAGCAACGCTACTTCCTGATCCTCGGCATGGTGATCTTCCTGACGATCGTCGCCCTGAACCTGGTGCGCGGCCAGATCGGCCGGACCTGGATGGCGATCCGCGACATGGACATCGCCGCCGAAATCATCGGGATCCGGCCGCTGCTGGTGAAGCTGAGCGCGTTCGCCGTCAGTTCGTTCATGATCGGCGTCGCCGGCGCGATGTGGGGGTTCCTGCGGCTCGGCTCCTGGGAGCCGCTGGCCTTCGACATAAACCGGTCGTTCCAGATCCTGTTCATGGTGATCATCGGCGGCCTCGGCTCGATCCTCGGGTCGTTCCTCGGCGCCGCGTTCATCGTTCTGACCCCGATCCTGCTGAACCAGATCCCCGGCTGGCTGGGGATTCCGATGTCGACGGCGCTGATCTCGCACATCGAGTTCATGGTGTTCGGGGCGATGATCGTCTTCTTCCTGATCGTCGAGCCCCATGGCTTGGCGCGGATGTGGGCGGTGTTCAAGGAGAAGCTGCGGTTGTGGCCGTTCCCGTACTGACAGGGCGCGCCGGGGGCGGCGATTCCGCATGGACATCGACCACCCTAAGGAACGACACTTTTTCCATAAGGTCACAAAGATGGCCAAACAGAGGAGGACTCGCATAATGAAGCTAGCTCACTGGATGATGGGGGGCGCCGCGGCTGCCCTGTTCGGCCTGTCGATGGCGACGCCCGCGGCGGCCGAAGGCGAGCAGTACCTCGCCGGACTGGTCTACCGGACTGGCGCGTACGCGCCGAACGGCATCCCGTTCGCGAACGGGATGGCCGACTACTACGCGCTGATCAACGCCCGCGACGGCGGCATCAACGGCGTGAAGATCCAGTACGAGGAGTGCGACACCGGTTATGCCACCGACCGTGGCGTCGAATGTTATGAGCGCCTGAAGAACAACGGCCCGACCGGTACCGCCTACGTCAACCCGCTGTCGACCGGCATCACCTTCGCGCTGACCGAGAAGGCCCCGGTCGACAAGATCCCGGTGATCTCGATGGGATATGGCCGCTCGGAATCCCGCGATGGGTCGGTGTTCCAGTGGAACTTTCCGCTGCTCGGCACCTACTGGAGCGCCGCCGACCTGATCGTCCAGCACCTGGGCCAGAAGAACGGCGGCCTCGACAAGCTCAAGGGCAAGAAGATCGTCCTGGTCTACCACGACTCGCCCTACGGCAAGGAGCCGATCCCGTTGTTGCAGAAGCGGGCCGAGATGCACGGCTTCGAGTTCACCCCGATGCCGGTTACCCACCCCGGAGTCGAGCAGAAGGCGACTTGGCTGCAGATCCGGCGCAACCGTCCGGACTACGTGCTGCTGTGGGGCTGGGGCGTCATGAACTCCACCTCGATCAAGGAGGCCGCGGGCGTCGGCTACCCGCGCGAGCAGATGTTCGGCGTGTGGTGGTCGGGTGCCGAGCCGGACGTCGAGCCGGCCGGTGACGGCGCCAAGGGCTACAACGCCATCACCCTGCAGCACGGTGCCGGGCTCTACGCCGTCCACGCCGACGTCAAGAAGACCCTTTACGACGCCGGCAAGGGCAGCACGAACTGGGACGATGTCGGCGAAGTGCTCTACAACCGCGGCCTGGTCAACGCGATGGTCGGCACCGAGGCGATCCGGACCGCCATGGCGAAGTACGGCAACAAGCCGATGACCG